>ONHS01000015.1 GCA_900317715.1 uncultured Bacteroidales bacterium
GAGAGTGGAACTTACACTTACGAATACACAAACTCGGTCAATTGTCCGAGTGTTGACACTTTGCACCTGACGGTCAACTACTCCAACACAGGTGACACCACGGCCGTCGCCTGCGAAAGCTTCACTTGGTATGGCGAGACCTACACGACTTCGGGTGATTATTCGGTCCTTAAGACCAACGCTGCCGGATGTGACAGCACCGTCACGCTGCACTTGACCGTTAACCACGGCACAAACAATGTGGAGAATGAGACGGCTTGCGAGGAATTTACCTGGCATGATATGACTTATACGACCTCTGGGACTTATACTTTTGCTTACAACAACGAGAATGATTGTCCGAGTGTGGACACGCTACATTTGACGGTGAATTACGGCACGCACAATGTGGAAACTGAGACTGTTTGCGAGAGCTTTACCTGGCATGATATGACTTATACGACCTCTGGGACGTATACTTTTGCGTACGATAATGAATTTGATTGTCCGAGCGTGGACACGCTACACCTTACCGTGAATTACTCTACCGCCGGCATTGACGAGCAGACCGCCTGCGAGTCCTTCACCTGGATCGACGGCGTGACCTATACGGAGAGCACCAACACACCGACCGTCACCCTGACCAACGCGGCGGGCTGCGACTCTGTGGTGACCTTGCACTTGACGGTGAATTACGGCACGCACTCCGTTGAAACCGAGACTGCCTGCGAGAGCTTCACTTGGCATGATAGGACGTATGGGACTTCTGGGACGTATACTTTTGCGTACAACAATGAATTTGATTGCCCCAGTGTGGACACGCTGAAGCTCATTGTCAATCATCCGCAACACGAAAGTGTTTTCGAAATCGCATATAACTCTTATGTCTGGAATGGCATTACTTACGACACAACAGGTGTTTACACATACGCGACTCCTCTTCAAGCGACATTTACCAAACAACTTGCGAATCATTTATTTGGAACGGCGAGACTTTCACAACCAACGGCGAATACGAGCGTCTTTTCCACGACATTCACGGTGCAGACAGTGTCGTCACGCTGCATTTGACTGTCAACCATGGTACCCACAACATGGAAACTGATGTTGCATGCAACATTTATGAATGGAACGGTTCAAATTACAATGAGAGTGGAACTTACACTTACGAATACACAAACTCGGTCAATTGTCCGAGTGTTGACACTTTGCACCTGACGGTCAACTACTCCAACACAGGTGACACCTGCCGGCTGCGACAGCACCGTCACGCTGCACTTGACCGTTAACCACGGCACAAACAATGTGGAGAATGAGACGGTTTGCGAGGAATTTACCTGGCATGATATGACTTATACGACTTCTGGGACTTATACTTTTGCTTACAACAACGAGAATGATTGTCCGAGCGTGGACACGCTACATTTGACGGTGAATTACGGCACGCACAATGTGGTGAATGAGACGGTTTGCGAGAGCTTTACTTGGCATGATATGACTTATACGACTTCTGGGACGTATACTTTTGCGTACAACAACGAGAATGATTGCCCTAGCGTGGATACTTTGTATCTCACCGTGAACCCTTCATACAATATTACAATATATGACACCGCGATTCGCGAACACGAGTTCACGTTCGGCGAGTTTGTCATTACCCCACCCGACTCTGGCACCTATACGTACGATTTCACATTCACCACCGTTGATGGCTGCGACAGCATCATGCATCTGATTTTGTATGTTCAGTACAACGACGGTCTTGAACCACACACGCTTTCTAACGTGGAGGTTTACCCGAACCCTGCACAAAGTCTGCTGTATATCAAAGGCGAAGAGATGAGTCAGATTATGATATATAATGCTGATGGTCAATTGGTTTATTCCACAAACGAGCCTGCCAACGAGTTGCTCTCCGTAGATGTCTCCCGTTACGCCGCCGGACAATATTTCGTGAAAATCATTTTAGGCAATAAACAAATGGTCACGAAGAAGGTCATAGTAAATCGTAAGTAGAGACGCAAAATTTTGCGTCTCTACTACAGACGTACGATTCATCATACAATATATTATATATTATGAACAAAAAAAGATTTTTCGTGCTGATCGGCCTGTGCCTCGGTTGCATTCTGCCGATGCAGGCGCAGAAACAGATTTCAGCCAAGTTGGATTCCGTCACCGTGTTCCTGCGCGGCGCCACCTTGTACCATTCTGCAAATGCCACTCTGAAGAGCGGTTCCCAAGAAATCATCATTGATGGGCTGAGTCCCGACATAGCTCTCAACAGTCTGAAGGTTCAGGCGAATGGAGTGCTTATTTCCGCGATGGAGTTCGAAAAAGACTACATCACCCCGAAAGAAGAGACTGCTAAAATCAAAAAGCTGGCCGACTCCCTCGATTTCTATCAAAAGCAGCTTCAAGAAGCTCGCGACGAGCTCACCGTCCATCAACATCTGCTCAAGATGCTCACCGACGGCACGCTCAACAACATGGAAAAGAAAGACGGTACGGTAACCGTTGCAGAAATCAACGCCAACATGGAGCTTTACACATCCAAGGCCAAAACGCTTCAAAACAGTATCAATCAAGACAATAAGAAGATTGAAAAGCTAGTGGAAACGGTGAATCGGCTGAAAATGCAAATCAATCAGGACAAGCAGGACAGCAACGTGGAAACCGGCGTGGTCTATCTCTCCATCAGCGTGCCGAACAACGTCACCACGGTATTCAACATCAGCTATTATACAGAAGATGCTGGATGGCAACCCCACTACGACATCAACATTCCTGGATTGGACAAGCCTATCACCATGCAAGCGAAAGCCGAGGTGCAACAGGAAACCGGACTTGACTGGAACAATGTGCGGCTCACCCTCTCGAACGCCCGACCCAATCGCACCAATACCGTGCCGGTATTCAGAACTTGGTTTCTGCGTTTCGCACGAAATTACTCAACAGACATGTCTGTTGCACGCAGCAATAGAGCCTCCAATTACGTATCGAACTCAAATGTAAGCGCAGCCTTGTCTAGTCTCGAAGGTGTTTCGGCGACAGACGGAACGAACAAAAAGGTCGTTTCTACCCGAATGGAAGATTACATCAGCATTGACGAGCAAGATGTCCATGTGAACTACAAAATTGCAGTGCCCTACAACATTCCAGGCAACGGCAACGAACAACTCGTTGATTTGATGAACTACAACCTTGAAGCCGAGTACAATTACTATTGTGCACCAAAGCTCTCCATGGAGACATACTTGATTGCGACACTCGGTGGTTTGGAAAAATACAATCTGCTATCGGGATACGCCACCGTCACCTTCAACAACACCTTTGTCGGGGAAACTTACCTGAACCCGAATTCTACGCAAGACCGAGTGACGCTCACCCTTGCCACCGATCCGCGCGTAACCGTTAAACGCGAACTGCAACGCGATTACAGCAGCACGAAGCACGTCGGCAGCACCACCACTGAGACCCGCTCGTACCTGATTACCGTCCGCAACAACCAAAACCGCAACGCGAAGCTGACCTTGAAGGAACAGTATCCGATTTCCAACGACAAGGACATCGAGGTGAAGTTGGTGGAAGTGAAGCCCTCCGCCACCTACAACAAGGAGGATATCGGCGTGCTCACCTGGGAACTGGATCTGAGTGCCGGCGAAACTCGCACCTTCGTGGTCACCTACAGCGTGAAGTACCCGAAGGACAGGACGTTGGCATGGTAAAAGTTGATAGTTAAAAGTTTATAGATAGTAGTTAAGGGGAGTCGTGAAGGTTCCCCTTTTTTTTGTACAATCGCCTTTTGTAATTGTAGAGACGCGATTAATCGCGTCTCTACATCGGCATTTTCATTCGCTCGCACGTCACACGTCACAGATCAAACGTCTTATTAACAATCCCCATTTCATTTTGTTGAAAAAAAATTCCGTAAGGTATTGATTGTATGCAAAAAAAGTCTATTTTTGCCGCCAATTTGATAAGGTACGTAAAAGAGGTACCAAATACCAACTTAAGGAATTGAATATCAGATATATAAAGTAACAAAAAGATAAAAATAACAATGAGTGTAAAACAGAAAAACGCGGCAAATGCGCGTAAAGAAGCAATGAAAACGGTGTACGTGGCCCGATTAGTGGATAATCCGACCTCACCGCGCAAGACCAGAATTATGGCCAACGTCATTCGTGGCAAGAACGTAGATTACGCCATGAATGTGTTGAAGTACTCCCACAAAGAGTCATCCGAGAAATTATTGAAACTGCTCAAGTCAGCTGTGGCTAACTGGCAGGTGAAGAACGACGGCAAGCGTCTTGAGGATGCCGACCTGTATGTAAAGACCATCATGGTTGACGGCGGCAGAATGCTCAAGCGTATCCGCACTGCCCCCCAAGGCCGTGCTGCCCGCATCCGCAAGCGTTCCAACCATGTGACCTTGATTCTCGGCGACCGCAACGAGGAGAATGTACGAGTGGAAAATATTGAAGAATCACAAAAATAATAAAGTAAAGTATGGGTCAAAAAGTTAATCCTATCGGCTTGCGCCTCGGTATTGTAAGAGGCTGGGACTCTAATTGGTACGGCGGCAAAAATTTCGCCGGTAAAATCGTCGAAGATGACAAAATTAGAAAGTATTTAAATGCTAAGTTCTCAAAAGCCGGCATTTCGAAAATCTACATTGAGAGAACCTTAAAACTCGTCACCGTCACCATCAGCGCAGGTCGTCCTGGTGTGATCATCGGCAAAGGCGGCGCGGAAGTTGACAGCGTTAAGGAAGAACTGAAAGTGATCACCGGCAAGGAGATCCAAATCAACATCATGGAAGTCAAACGCCCCGACCTCGACGCACAGCTGGTGGCTCAGAACATCGCCCGTCAGATCGAAGGCCGCGTGACTTATAAGAAAGCAGTGAAGACCGCCATCGCATCCACCATGCGCGCTCAGGCTGAGGGCATCAAGGTGACTGTCGCCGGTCGTCTCGGCGGCGCCGAAATCGCACGCGCTGAGCACTTCAAAGATGGCCGTATCCCGTTGCACACCCTTCGTGCCGACATCGACTACGCTCCCGTGGAGGCTCACACCACCTACGGTTGCATCGGCATCAAAGTGTGGATCTGCCGCGGCATCGTCTATGGTAAACGTGACCTCTTCGCCAACGAGGCTGCCAAGGAACAACGCCCGTCCAACAACGGCAAGAAGATGTTCCGTGGACCGCGCAGAGACCGCGACAACCGCAACCGCAATAACAACAGAAATCACAATAATTAAACCGACGCCAAGATGCCGGTAAATCAATAATCAAAAACATTTAAAGCAATGTTACAACCGAAAAAAACCAAATACAGAAGGCCGCAGAAGGGCAGAATGAAAAAGATCACCAAGCGTGGTTCTGAAATCGCATTCGGCTCATTTGCACTGAAAACGCTGGATCAATTCTGGATCAGCGCCCGCCAAATCGAAGCTGCCCGTCAGGCTATCACCCGTGAGATGAAGCGTCAGGGTCAGCTCTGGATCCGTATCTTTCCCGACCGTCCCGTGACCGCTAAGGGTTTGGGTGTTCGTATGGGTAAAGGTAAAGGTACTCCCGAATACTTCGCCGCTCGCGTTAGCCCTGGCCGTATCCTCTTCGAAGCTGACGGCATTCCGTTGGAAGTCGCTCGTGAGGCTATGAGACTCGGCGCCCAAAAGCTGCCCGTGCACACGAAATTTATTGTCAGAAGAGATTATTCAGAAGAAATTTAATAGGAGGAGCATAGTATGAAACAACAAGAAATCAATGAATTGACCACCCCCGAAATCCGGGAAAGACTGGCCACCGAAAAAGACAAACTCGTCACGATGCGCCTCAATCATGCCATCTCCCCTCTGGAGAACCCTCAACTGATCAAGGCTCAGCGCAGAGACATCGCCCGTCTCTTGACGGAACTGCGCAAACGCGAAATGAACGAAAATAAATAACCCTTATCACTGATAACAATATGGAAAGAAATAACAGAAAAGTGAGAGAAGGCATTGTCGTGAGCGACAAGATGGACAAGTCTATCGTCATCAAGGTCGAACGCAAGATGAAACACCCCATCTATGGCAAGTTCCTGAAACGTTCCACCAAATTCATGGCACACGACGAGAAAAACGAGTGCCGTATCGGTGACAGAGTGAGAATTATGGAGACCAGACCTTTGTCCAAGAACAAATGCTGGCGTTTAATTGAAATCGTAGAAAAGGCTAAATAGTAATTATGATACAGCAAGAATCAAGATTAGCAGTTGCGGATAACAGCGGCGCGAAGGAAGTGCTCTGCATCCGCGTATTGGGCGGCACCAAGAAACGCTATGCACGCGTGGGCGACAAGATCGTCGTGGCCATCAAGAGTGCCATCCCCTCCGGCCAAGTCAAAGCCGGCACCGTGTCCAAAGCCGTGGTCGTGCGCACCAAACGCCACGTCCGCAGAAATGACGGCTCCTATATCAAGTTCGACGACAACGCCGTGGTCCTGCTGACCGCTGCCGACGAACTTCGCGGAACCCGTATCTTCGGACCCGTTGCCCGTGAGTTGCGTGAAAAACAATTCATGAAAATCGTGTCTTTGGCACCCGAGGTGTTATAATCAAGTCAATAATTCATTTATTATACAATTGACAAAGACCAATTGACGAACATTAAAACAAAAAAAGGAATGAAACTGAAAATTAAAAAAGGCGACACTGTAAAAGTGATTACCGGTGAGTACAAAGGAACTCAAGGTAAGGTGCTGGAAGTCCTTCCCAAGGAAAACAAAGCTTTGGTGGAAGGCTGCAACATGGTGTCCAAAAGCACCAAGCCCAGCGCGGCTGCACCTAACGGCGGCATCATTAAGAAAGAAGCCCCGATCCACATCTCCAACCTTATGGTGGTTGACGCTAAAGGAAACGCTACCCGCGTAGGTAGAAAGTTGAATGATAAAGGTAAATTAGTCAGATATTCTAAAAAGTCAGGAGAGGAGATCAAGTAATGTACACACCGAGATATAAAGAAAAATACCAGAACGAGGTCCTGCCCGCGCTCAAAGAGCAATTCGGATTCAAATCCGTGATGCGCGTGCCCAGAATCACCAAGATCTGCCTCAACCAAGGCCTCGGCAAATTCGGCATCGCCGACAAGAAACTCATCGATGCAGGTGTTCAGGAAATGACCCTCATCGCCGGTCAAAAGGCTGTGCCCACCAAATCTAAGAAGGATATCTCCAACTTCAAGTTGAGAAAAGGTATGCCCATCGGCGTGCGCGTGACCCTCCACGGCGACCGCATGTACGAATTCCTCGACCGCCTCATCACCGTCTCCATCCCTCGTATCCGCGACTTCCGCGGTATCAGCGACAAAGGCTTCGACGGTCGCGGCAACTATACGCTCGGTATTCCCGAACAAATCATCTTCCCCGAAATCGATATCGACAAAGTTTTGAAGATCAACGGTATGGATATCACCTTCGTGACCACGGCTCACAACGACAAGGAATGTCTCGCCCTGTTGAAAGAATTCGGCTTACCCTTTAAAAACCAAAAGTAAGTAATCATGGCAAAAGAATCTTTAAAAGCAAGAGAAATCAAAAGAGCGAAAATGGTCGCTAAATATGCGGCAAAACGCGCAGAACTGAAGAAAATCATGAAAGGCGATGATTACGAAGCCAAGAGAGCTGCCGATATCGCACTTCAGAAATTACCCCCGAACTCTAACCCCATCCGTATGCACAATCGCTGCAAGCTGAGCGGACGTCCGAAAGGCTACATGCGCCAATTCGGTCTCTCTCGTATCGACTTCAGAGAGCTGGCACTCGCAGGTAAGATTCCCGGAGTTAAAAAAGCAAGTTGGTAAACCTAAATGAAGAAGATTAAATTATGAATACCGATCCCATATCAGATTATTTGACTCGTTTGAGAAACGCTATCCGCGCTCATCATGAAGTGGTCGAAATCCCCGCTTCCAACGAGAAAAAAGCTATAACCAAAATCCTTTTCGACAAAGGTTATATCTTGAACTATAAATTTGTGGATGAGACTATGCCCAAAACGATCAAGATCGCTTTGAAATATCATCCTGCAACCAAACAATCCGCCATCAGCGAGATCCAACGCGTCAGCCGTCCCGGTCTTCGTAAATACGTGGGCGCCAAAGAAATGCCCTCTGTGTTGAACGGCCTCGGCATCGCTATCGTCTCCACTTCCAAAGGCATGATGACCGACAAGGAAGCTAAAGCCCAAAACGTTGGCGGCGAAGTTATTTGTTACATCAGTTAATAGGAGGAGGAAGTTATGTCAAGAATAGGAAAATTACAAATCGCTATCCCTGCTGGGGTTGAAGTGAAAAGAGACGAAAAGTCCAACATCGTGACTGTGAAGGGCCCGAAAGGCGAACTGCAACAGTATGTCGATGAACGTATCACTTTCGAAATTGAAGACGGACACCTCCATGTGAAACGCCCGACCGATTCCAAACGTGATCGCGCTATGCACGGCCTCTACAGAGCCCTGCTGAACAACATGATCACTGGCGTGTCTCAAGGATTCACCAAGAAGATGGAAGTCATCGGCGTCGGTTACAAAGCCGAAGCTAAAGGCGACCATCAACTTGACATGGGTCTGGGTTACTCCCACAACATTCTGTTCGATTTCCCGAAAGAAATCACCGTGCAGACCATCAATGAGAAAGGTAA
The DNA here is from genome assembly GCA_900317715.1 of uncultured Bacteroidales bacterium. Classification (GTDB taxonomy): domain Bacteria; phylum Bacteroidota; class Bacteroidia; order Bacteroidales; family WCHB1-69; genus F23-D06. The sequence goes on from ONHS01000015.1 coordinate 8,669, forward strand.
AAACCCCATCATCATTCTGAACTGCATCGACAAACAGCTGTTAGGCCAGGTGGCTACGAAGATTCGCTCCTATCGTAAACCCGAACCTTACAAAGGTAAAGGTATCCGCTTCGAAGGAGAGTATGTTAGAAAGAAAGCTGGTAAATCGGCTGAAAAATAATCGTCAAAATTTGTTATTATGGCTTACAATAAAAAAGAATATAGAAGAAAAAGGATTAAAAACCGCATTCGTAAGATCGTTAGCGGTACTCCGGTTCGTCCCAGAATGTCCGTCTTCAGAAGCAATCGCGATATCTACGTGCAAGTTATTGACGATGAAGCCGGTGTTACCTTGGTGTCTGCATCTTCCAAGTTGCCCGACATCGCTTCCCAAAAGATGACCAAATGCGAGAAATCCAAACTCGTGGGCAAGGAAATCGCTACCCGCGCTCTCGCTGCCGGCATCACGGAAGTTGTCTTCGACCGTAACGGTTACTTATATCATGGTAGAGTAAAATCTTTGGCTGACGCAGCTAGAGAAGGTGGTCTTAAATTTTAATAATCAAAACTATGGCTAACGAAAATATCAAGAAAGTAAAAGCAGCCGACCTCGAACTCAAAGAGCGCGTGGTCGCTACCAACAGAGTGACGAAGGTCACCAAGGGTGGTCGAATCTTCAGCTTCGCTGTCATCGTAGTCGTTGGTAATGAAAACGGTATCGTAGGCTATGGTCTTGGTAAAGCCCGCGAAGTCTCGACCGCGATCTCCAAAGGCGTGGAAGACGCGAAAAAGAACCTCATCCAAGTGCCGATTCTGAAAGGTACGATCCCTCACGCAAGTGAAGGTAAGTACAGCGGTGCTGATGTCTTCATGAAACCTGCAGCTCCTGGTACCGGTGTTATCGCCGGCGGTGCTATGCGTGCCGTATTCGAGAGCGTTGGCGTGAAGAACGTGCTCGCTAAGTCAAAAGGCTCCTCCAACCCTCACAGCGTGGTGAAAGCTACCATCAGCGCACTCTCAAAAATGCGCGACGCTTACACCGTGGCTCAAGTGCGCGGAGTAACCCTCGACAAAGTGTTCAACGGCTAATCGAACATTTTAATAATAAAAAAAAGGCTTCCAATCGGGAGCCTTTTTTTATTATTAAAATGTGTATCTTTGCGCATTACTAACTAAAAAACAAAAACTAAATGAAACTGACCACTGAAAAGACATTGTTATCAGAGAAAACATTTGAAAACCAGAAGCTTAATTTTGTAGAAGACTTAGTACTGCACACTGATGCGCACATCTTCCTTACCGGTAGAGCCGGCACGGGGAAGACCACTTTCCTGAAAAGTTTACCGACAAAAACGCACAAACGGATGATTGTGGTAGCTCCGACAGGTGTAGCTGCTATCAACGCGGGCGGACAAACCATCCACTCATTCTTCCAACTGCCCTTCGGTCCACAGATTCCAGAAGGGGCGCAGAAACGACCATCACAGGACTCTAAAGAATTGGCCGCACAATTTCAAAAGATTCGAGGTACGAAGCTGAAAATCATGCGCACCCTCGACCTGCTTATCATCGATGAAATCAGTATGGTGAGAGCGGATGTTTTGGACGCTGTGGATGCGGTGCTGCGCCGCGCCCGCCGCTCATCCAGACCTTTCGGCGGCGTACAAGTTCTGATGATTGGAGATGTACACCAGCTTGCACCCGTGGCAAAACCAGAAGAATGGGAGGTGCTTGCTCCTTATTACAAAACTGTCTATTTCTTCGGCAGTTACGTACTGCAACGTACCGATTACCTGTGCGTGGAACTGGAGCATATCTACCGACAACACGACACCGACTTCATTACCCTGCTCAACAAGGTGCGCGACAACCAAATGGACGCTGATTGCATACGACTGCTGAACAGCCGTTATATTCCTGATTTCAAGCCTACTGATGGCTATATCACGCTGACCACGCATAACGCGCAAGCTGACGAAATCAACGAATCGCGACTGCGCGCTCTGAAAAGCAAAAGTCGCTATTTCAAGGCGGAAATCAAGGGCACTTTCCCACAGCACCTCTACCCTACCAAAGAGGAACTGGAACTGAAAATCGGAGCGCAGGTGATGTTCGTGAAAAACGATCCAAATCCCGAAAAGGCGTACTACAACGGAAAAATCGGGCAACTAACTGGTTATTATGATGATACGAATGAGTTGGAAGTCACCTGCGGAGACGAGCGCATACACGTATCTCCTGTCGTGTGGCAGAACATGGATTACACGCTCAATGAAGAGAACCAACAGATTGAAGAACAGGAAATCGGTAGTTTCACGCAGATTCCGCTCCGCCTCGCCTGGGCTGTGACCATCCACAAGAGTCAAGGCCTCACCTTCGACAAATTGGTAGTGGATGCGCAACAAGCCTTCGCACACGGGCAAGTGTATGTGGCGCTCAGTCGCTGCACCTCCCTCGAAGGCCTCGTCCTGAAAACCAAAATCAGCTCCAACGCACTCGTCAACGACGGCATCGTGGATTACTTTGTGGAAAAGATGCCCGAAAAGGAACCATCGCAGGAAAAGGTAGATATACTGCGCAAAGATTACGAACTCACAACAATACTGGAACTGATTGATTTTCAAGAAATCTATCGCACAACAGGTCGATTGGCAAAAGTGGTGACCGACAATCTGTCCTTATTTGAAGGGGCGATGTTACAAGAATTGGTACGACTTCACGACTGTTTCAAAACCGAGATGGTGAATGTGGCGCAAAAATTTCAAGTGCAGGTCCAAAAACTGCATCAAGAGGGACTCTGCGAAGCCAATCCCACGTTACAAGAGCGTCTGCAGAAGGGTGCCGCCTACTTCAAAGAACATCTGCAAACCCTCACTGACAATATACAGAAACTGCCTTTCAAAACCGATAATAAGACGGTAAATGAGCAGATGACCGACATTCTAAAACAGCTGAAAGACGAAAGCTTTGTCAAAATCGGCTGTTTAGAAAGCTGTGAGAAGCATTTTAGTGTCGAAGAATATCACAAAATAAAGGCTGTCAAGCTATTAGAAGCAGAAAAGACACCCAAATCCAAATACACCATTAAGGAAGGTGTGATGGAAAGAAGCACACTCTATGCCGCTTTGAACGCTTGGCGCGCCGACAAAGCGGAAGAAGAAGGTGCAGAATTGTACAATATCATTCCGAGCAAAACGCTGAAGGAAATTTCGAAGGTAAGGCCTGTCAGTCTGGCCGAACTTAAACAGATTGATGGCATAGGGCCTAAGCGCGTCAAAGCATTCGGACGGGACATCGTCAACATCGTCAGGGTCTATTCTGGAATGGAACTTCTTGATAATGAAACAGCTGAGATAGAATTGTCAGAAAACAAGCCCGCAAAGCCGAAAATGCCCAAAGGAGAAACCTATTTAATCACCAAACGGATGTTGGACAAGGGGATGACCGTGGAGGAAATCGCCAAGGAACGTGGGTTAGCGGCCTCCACCATCTACGGGCATGTCACAAGATTTGTAGAGCAAGGTGAATACGCTGCCACTGACTTCCTAGAACAGGAGAAATTCGACATTATCAAATCGTATTTCCTTGACACAGAGGACAAATCGTTGAATGCGGCACGGGAGGTTTTAGGTGAGGATTTTGAATTCTGGGAGTTGCGCATGGTGCTCGCCGAAATGACCCAAAACGAAGAGATTTAAACTACTTTTCGTGAAAGTTATCTATAATAATGAGCAATGTTGTAAACGATAAAAAGTAAATCAGCAATCATATAAGATGGAAAATGTGAATCGAAAATATTGGATTATGCTGGCCATGAGCATCTTGGCACTGATAGTCGTCATCTTATGGCCCACAAAGAAGCTGGAAAATGGACCTACGGCTCCTGACAAAAACGAGATTTTAGGGATCCTTCAAGCACAGTCGCAGATTGCCACCACGGAAGTGACCATCCGCAAGATGGGCATTTATGATTCCGAAACCCAAATCGCCTCCATGAATCCTGCCAAATGGAAACTCGGCAAACGCATGGCCGTGGTTCCCGTCGATGTGACCATCCGCTATGGCATCGACCTCAACGAGCTGAAAGAGAGCGACATCACTTTCATCGGCAAGGACTCCGTGCAAATTCGACTGCCTAAGCCGAAAATCATTGACAAATCCTTCAATCCCATCACCAATCCGAACGAAATCGTGACCCTCTCCACCGGTTTGCGCGACAAGGTAGGCGAAACCACCATCCAGCAAATCAAGAACATGGCCTTCGAGGAGGTCATCAACCAAGACAAGGAATTCCAAGCCAAACTCTCCGACGAGCTCTCCCACAACACCGAAACCGTCTTCACGTCTCTCCTCACCGCCATCGGACTACACCCGGTGTTTGTGAAATGACGTGTGATGTGAGACGTAAGACGTAAGACGTAAGACGTGTGACGTATGACTTTAGACTTTGAACTTTGAACTTTGAACGATGAACCTTGAACTTTGAACTATGGCCTGCTCCCTATTGCCTATTGCCTACTTCCTAAACCCTAAACCCTAAACTCTAAACTCTAAACCATAAACCATAAACCATAAACCCTAAACTCTAAAAAAACAATGAACTCAAAACCCATTAAATACGCCATCGTGATCATCCTGCTTGTCGCAGGAGTGGCGCTTCTCAGCAAGATCACGCACAAAACAGACACCGACGAAATCACCTTAAAGGACACGCCCGCCGTCATTGAGGCGACACGTCCCATCGGAATACTGTACCTATACACCACTGTCACGGAAGATTACGTCAAAGATGCTTTCTGGGGCAGCGGCGTGGGCAGCTCGGTATTGGGCAAAAACAACGGTCTGTTCAAAAAGAAACACGACTGCGTGCAGATTCTGAGACAGCAGGTAAGTCTGACCATAGATTTAGACAAGGTGAAATATGAACCTGTGGAGAACAGCGACACCGTTTTCGTGTGTCTTCCTGATGTGGAATTCTCCCAGTCCACCCTATCCTCCTGGTTCAAATCCGACGATGAGGACGAGGAGAGTGCCGTGCAATTCGATGCCAAACCGATGATCCAACGCGTGGAAAACCGCATCGAGAATCGCTATAATACGCCAGAAAACCACATGAAAGCCGAAGAGAAGGCCAAAGAGACCCTCTCCGACTTCCTCAAACAATGCGGGAAAGTCGCGGTATTCAAATAATACGTTTTGTATTATTACCGATTTTCTGCCTTTTTCGGGGGGAACAGCACGGACAACAAAATGCTGAGGGTCAGGATGGAGATAATCACCACCAGGGAGGCCACAATGCCGACTTCGACACCCACCAACGGCAGGAACATCTTCACACCAATGAAGGTCAGCAATACCGACAAACCGATACGCAAATAGGCGAATTTGTCCATGATGCTCTCCAACATGAAGAACATGGAACGCAAGCCCAAAATGGCGAAAATATTGGAGAAAAAGACGATATGCGGGTCATGGGTGACCGAGAAAATAGCCGGAATCGAGTCGAAGGCGAAAATGATGTCCGAAAACTCGATGATCATCAGCACCACAAACAACGGCGTGCAAAGCCAACGACCATCCACCTTCGTGAAGAAATCATGGCCGTGGAACTGCGGCGTGCTCAGCTTCCGCTTGGTCAGGAACTTAACCACAGGGTGGTGCTCCACATCAATGCTCTCCGTCTTGTTCCGGTCTATGAACATCTTGATACCGGAATATATCAAGAAACCACCGAAAACGAACAGAAGCCAATGGAAACGCTGTATCAGCGCCCCCGCCGCGAAAATGAAGATGAATCGCAGTACTATCGCCCCCAAAATGCCGTAAAACAGCACACGGTGGTAATACTCCTTGGCTACACCGAACGACAGGAAAATCATGATCATCACGAAAACATTGTCGATGGAGAGCGACAACTCGATCAAATAACCGGTGAGGTACTCCAACGAAAGCTGCTTCTTGTATTGCTTGATGTTTTCATCCCACGAAAGCGCGTCGTCATACGTCACACCATGTTCGTATAGTTTGTTCTGCTCTACGAAATGCTCCTTGTCGTGAACATTCACGATTTTATCGCCTTGGAAACGGATCAACATGAAGAAAAGCAGTGAAAGGACCACCCATACCGTCGTCCATCCTGCTGATTCCTTGAAGGTTACCACATGGTCTTTCTTATGCAAAATGCCCAAGTCCAAGAACAGGAGGAAGGCTATGACTACTATGAAGATTACCATGAACAAATTTTCTGTCATATCTTTTGGGTTTTGGTTTAACGTTTATTTGTTTAGGCGTTTATTGGTTTATATCGTTCCTTTGTTTGTCAATTTCATCGTCAATAGATTCTCAAGTACTCGATGTAAGGCTCTATCTCATTGTACAACAAGTCTTTCTTGATAACCTTTTTGTCTTTATCGAGGAGGAACATGTAAGGAATGGTGCGGGTGTCGAAGAGGTTATTGTCATCGATGGATTGGTCGAAGTTCCAGCCTTGTATGTACTTCGGATTGGCCTCGCGGGAGTTGATGTAGTTGCTCCAAACCTGCGGGTCGTCCTCGAAATAGACCATCACCACTTTCAGCTTTCCAGACTCAATGGCCTTGTTCAGTTTGGCATAGTCCTTCATGAGGTTGCGCACCTTATGGCAGGTCGGACAGGTAGGATGTTGCAGATAAAGGATAGTGTATTCGCTTTGAATGTCGTATATGGTGGTGGTGTCGCCATTGGCAAGCACCAACGCAAAGTTCGGAATCGTGTCGCCGGCGTGGTTCTTGTCTATAAAGCCCAACTCTCTCGTATAGCGTCTCTTGCGATTCTCATCCAACTTCGGGTACTGCATGGCATCTTTCAGAATTGCGATGTAGGTATGTTCCACTTTATAAGGAGAGATGTTACGACCTAGGACATACTCCAGTTCGTCAAAAAGATACTCGTAGGAGGTCTGGTTGACTTTCGCTTTGTTGAGGGCGGCCACCAGAAGCGTGTCAAATTCGGGATTGTCCAATTGGTAAATCAGGTTGCAGATTTCCTTCATCTTTTGCGCTACCACAACGGTGTTGAAGATGCGCGGATCGTTCCAAGCGAAGTTGTCGAAGAAATGTTCAATATAGTAACGGTGGAACAATTTACGCTCGTTGAGCACCTCTTGCGGCGGATCGGGCAAATACATTAACGTGGCCACCACAGAGCCGAGGAACGTGTTCGCATTGGCCGCGGCGACTCTCTTCTGATAATCACGCATCTCATCGTTGATGTGACGGGCAGAAGCAGAGAGCGAATCAACCAGCACCTTCAGCATGTATTGCGGAAGACCATTCTTCTGCGCATTTTGGAACACCTCATTCAAAGAATCCAAACGTTTGTTGTATTGGGACATCCCTTTCAAATAGTCGTAATAGCCCGTATTCTCTTTCGAATTCACAAACGTAACGCCATCATTGTCAATGGTCAATGTGAAATTCTGTTTCTTTTCGTTAGGAATCAGAATAACCCCCAGGAAGGTACTGTCGCCTAAGATCTCGTACATACCCGGTTTCATCGACTCCTTGTCCTGCAAGGTCACCGACGGACCGTAGGGTGCCCGCAACACCTTCTTGGTTTGCAACCTGGCCTCACTCTTCACGAACACCGAATCGAACTTCTGATCCAGCTTCATCGTGATGTTGATGTTCACCTGCGCCATCGCGGCCACTGTGAACACCAACAATAACATCGTTGTAATCGTTTGTTTTATCATATTCATCGTCCATTCATCGTTTTTCATCGTCCATTCATCGTCATTCATCGCCATTCATCGTTTTTCATCGCCAATATCCCATTGGAAAAGTATTCCGGCAAATCCGACGCGATGAGGGTGCGCGGGTCGTTGTCGCGCGCGTAGGCATCGCCGGCGGCGCCGTGCAGGAAAACGCCTAGCATGGCGGCGTGTTCGGGCGGGTAACCTTGCGCCAACAGGGAGAGAATCTGTCCGGTGAGCACGTCGCCGCTGCCCGCCGTGGCCATGCCCGCATTGCCGGTGGTGTTGAAAAACTGCCGTCCGTCGGGAAGCGTGATGACCGTGTGGTGACCCTTCAGGACAAGGATAACCGTATAGCGTTGGGCGAACTGTTTCGCACGCTCCAAACGGTCGAAGTCGTCGGAGGGCTTCCCAGCAAGACGCTCAAACTCAGCAAAATGCGGAGTCAGGATGCTATACGGCGGCAGGAACGCGAGCCACGTCTTGTTCTCCGCCAACATGTTCAGCGCATCGGCATCGATGACGAGCGGGGTCTTCACCGTATCCAGGATATCCTTCATCACCGCAACCGTCTGCTTTTGCGTCCCCAAGCCAGGACCCAATGCCACTGCATTGATATTCTCTGGCAGGGAGTTCCAATCTATTCTACTGACATACTGTTCGTTATCATCAAGATGATGGATCGCTTCCGGAAGGGTGATGGCCAACGTCTGGCACACCGATTTTACGGAATGGACGGTCAGCTTGCCTATGCCGCCGCGCATGGCCGCCTTGGCCGCAAGCACCGCTGCACCAGGCATCCGGTCGCAGCCCGCCACGAGCAATCCATGTCCGAACGTCCCTTTGTGTGCATAGCGCGGACGTGGACGGAGCTGACGACGCATTCCATCGTTCTCCAACGTCATCCTCTCTATATTCTCCAGATTGTCAGATAATTCCATACCAATATCCACCACTTCAAGTTCCCCAACATAACCACTGTTTTCCGGCAGGAGGAAGGCGGTTTTCTGGAATTGGATGCTCAGAACCTTGTCCGCGATGACCACCGCGCTATGGTCAGGCGTATGCTGATCCGCGAAGAGTCCCGAAGGAAATTGATGTGTTGGATCACCTCCGCAAAGAATCCTGTAACGGGTTTGTTGAGTCCGATACCGAAAAGGGCATCCACAATAATGTCATCTTCTTTCTCTTCAGGCTGATTATCAGCCGTATAGTGTATAGTATGAGCGTTTTCGTATTGTTCGGAAACTTTCTGCCAGCGTTGCAGTTGATATTCCATTTCACTGCTATAACGGGCATTCTCCGGCGCACAAATCACGAGATGAACCTGATTGACAAGATGGTGTTCCTCCAAAAGCTGGATAGCCATCACCACTCCATCGCCGCCGTTGTTACCTGTCCCGACATAGAAATAGACATCCTGAACATCGTACAACAAAACATTATAATATAATGTTTCGGCGCAAGCGGCACCGGCCTGCTCCATCAACTGCAAGGAAGAGATACCCTGCTTCTGCATGGTAAATCTCTCGCATTCACGTATTTCCGAGACTTTTAGAATTGCATTTTCCATCTTTACAAGTTTACGATTTTGAGTGCGCAAAAATATAAAAAAAGCGGTGATTACCTAATGATTATAAAGCCTTTTCTTTCTATAAAAAACATTTTCCTATTCTAGCGCAACAAAATTTTTTAAAAAAAAATTTGGGGAAAAGCAACACATCTAAAAAAAATGTATTTTTGCAGATTAAATTGATAATGTTTGTAAAGGAATTTAAAGAATAAAAACAACAATTCAATTAACCTTATTATTCATCAAAACCAAAAAAAAATGAAAAAGATTTTTACTTTATTTGTCGCGTTTTTGGCGTTGACATTCTGTGCGAAAGCGCAGGTAACAATCATTTTGGAAGCCCACGATGTGTGGCAAGATGGTTCTGGCTACCAACTTCTGTTGGATGCTGACCACAACACTTTCGGCACCGTCATTCCTGCGACCGGTCCTTTGAGTGACGGTGGAGACGTGGCTGCTTCCGTCTATGCGGAATTCGAGTACACGGTTCCTGTCGGAGCTGACGGTAGCCTCACCACCCAGAACATTGTTTATGACGGCACTGCCACCATTACCATTCCCGCAGGTACCTACGACTTCTGCATCACCAATCCTACCCCTAATGACAGAATGTGGATCGCAGGCGGCGGCATTGACCCCACACGTGCGGACGACTATGTCTTTGAGAACGGCAACATTTACCATTTCCAGATGACCAGAGATGGAAATAATGACGCTTGCCAACTTACCATCTCCGTTAACCCCACCAGCCCTACCATTGCTCCTTCCCCCACAGCTGTGAACTTCGGCAATGTGCTTCTGGGCAGCTCTGCAACCAGCAATGTCACAGTAAACAACTACCTTCTCACCGCCCCTGTAACAGCTACCACAACAGCTCCGTTTGAGATTTCCACTGACGGTACCACGTTCGCAACCACAGCCACTATTCCGACAACTGGCGGCACCCTTACTATTCGCTACACCCCGACAACAGCAGGCGTTTCCAATGGAACTGTAACTCTCTCCTCCACAGGTGCCACGGATGCCACCATCACACTGACGGGTGCTGGTCTTGACTGCAGCAACATCACGATTCCCTTCACCGAAGGTTTTGAGAGCACTATTGATTGCTGGAGCATGGTCAGCGCGGATCCCGCCAATGACGACCGCTTCGGTATTTATGCGGATGCGAGCGCTTACGACGGCAGTAACGATTTCCGTTTCAGCAGCTACAGCTCGGCTACTGACTACAACCAATACCTCATTTCTCCCGAACTGACCTTAACCGGCAATGACGCTTACGTGTTATCTTTCTTCTATAAAGGTTACAATAGTTCGGAAAATTTCAGAGTTCTGTATTCTACAACGAATAACAGCCTCAGCAGCTTCACCCAACTGGCTGACTTCACTAATGTGGCCACCACTTGGACACAAGTTTCCCTTGAGCTCCCTGCTGGCACTAAATATTTTGCTATCGATTATTATGGCAACTATCAATTCTACCTCTATGTTGACAACATCAGTGTCGCAAATGCTACACCGTCAATAGCACTCAACTTAGATGCCATCGATTTTGGCACTGAACCTATTGGCTCCATCTCTGATGTTGAGGAAGTCAATCTCACCGCTGTCAGCATCACGACTCCTATCACATTAAGTGTGGCTGCTCCTTTCGAAGTTTCCATCGACAGCATCAACTTCGCAGCAACTGCAACCATTCCTGCTAGCAACGCAGCTGTTGCCAATAGTACTTTCTACGTCAGATTCGCTCCCACCGCTGTTGGCACTTTCACTCAAAACCTCACCGTCACTAACGGCACGCTCAGCGAAACAGTCGCTCTGACTGGTAGCGCTGTTGATTGTTCCGGCGGTATTGCTTCTCTGCCCTACTCTTTCGGCTTCAACGATGCAATCGCTCCTCCACTTTGCTGGACCGTTGGTTATGATCCTACCTATTTCTTCGCTGCTGGTACGGGTGTTGAAGGCGATTATGCAATCGGCATTGGAGCTGTTGACATGCTCATCACCCCTGAAATCCACACCACAAACGCTATGTTGGTGTCATTCCAATACATCAACTACTTCGGCACCAGCGCCACTGAGCCTACCTATTTCCACGTAGGTTACTCCACCACCGACAACAACCCCAACAGCTTCACATGGCAAAGCGACAACCTCTGCGCTGTTGACGAATTCGCCGATTTCACCACCGTTGTCCCTGCTGGCACAAAATATTTGGCCATCGGCGTTTCTGAGCTTGGCACTGGTTTGTATTATGGTATGTTTGAAGAAGACGATGTTTTCTATATTGACAACCTTTCATTGACCGAACTCGCACAACCCACAATGATTGTTGCTCCTGAGAGCATGTCTTTCGGCTCTATCATGTATGGAACACCTTCTAACGAGCTTCCCGCTTCTGTTGTAGGCGCTTTGCTGGCCAACGACATTACTGTCAATGCTCCTGCTAACTTCGAAGTTTCCACCAATGGCATCTCTTTCGCTTCTACCGCTACCCTTCCTGATGATGGCGGTCTTTTCTATGTGCGTTACAACCCGACCGCTATCGGTTCTCACAACGGTAACATCACGTTAACCAGCGGCAACACCACCAAGACGATTGCTGTCAGCGGTACCGCAGTTGACTGCTCAGGTGCTCGCACCCTGCCCTTCACGGAAGACTTCAACAACGACGAAATTCCTGCTTGCTGGTTGGTCAACTCCACGAGCGAGGAGACTTGGATTATCAATACTGACCAAGAAGGTAACGTCGCTGCTTACTGTAATTACGCAGGTGAAGGCATTCAGCAAGATGAAGATCTCATCACGCCCACTTTGGATCTCACTGGTTACAATACTGTCACCCTCACTTTCCAATTCATGGCCAGCAACACATACGTCATGAATGACGACCCCGAAGAGCAATACACGCTCTACATTTACACTAGCACCAACGGTGGCACATCTTACTCAGCTACACCTATTTTCGACCTGAGAGATGTTGAATTTGAAAACTGGGATTGGACAACCGCTACTGTGGATCTCACTCCTCTGGCAGGTAATTCTAACGTCAAGTTGAACTTCAACTATTACGGCATGTATGGTGGTGAATTGTGGATGGATGACGTCAACATCACCGGAACTGTCGGTGTCAACGAGTATGACAACGTGGTGAGAATTTATCCTAACCCCGTCCAAAACATGCTCAACATCAACGCCAACAGCAACATCGACCGTGTTGAGGTTTACAACATGATGGGCCAGATGGTTGGTTCCTACAATGTGAACGAATCTAACACCCAAATCAACACCAGCAACTACGCCAATGGTGTTTACACGGTGAAAATTTCCACCGAAAACGGCATGACGACCCAGAAATTCACGGTCGCTCGCTAATCATTCGGTATAATATCCCTTTACAAAAATCCCGGGCCTTCGGTCCGGGATTTTTTTGTATTCGTTTATCATCGAACAACATTCATCGAACATCATTCATCGAACATCATTCATCGAACATCATTCATCGAACATCATTCATCGAACAATCCCAGGGCTCGCTTCGCTCACCCTGGGCTGACATAGGTCGGGCTTTCAGCCCTTTTTGGTAGGCGTTTTGGTTTTTTTTTGCGAAATCGAGTGGATTTGGCGTGTGGCGATTGTTTTCTAATATTCGGTAATGTTCCATTGTTTTCGTTATTATTTACAATAATCGAATTGTTTTCTGCATAATTATTGTGTTTTTTAGCATATTAAAAATCAACTATTTAGCAACATTTTGTAATGATTATTATGGTATATTCGCAGCAAAAAAAAACATTATGGCACAGTCATTATCAAAAATTCTCGTACATGCCGTTTGGCACATCAAATACAACAGTCCAGAAATTCTCAATGAGGACAGAGTTGAACTATACCAATATCTGAATAATCTCTTCGACAAAAAAGGGTGCGCAACTCTTCAGATTAACGGTGTGGGCAACCACGTACATGTATTATTTGCACTATCTAAAACCATATCTTTGGCAAAAGTGATGGAATCTATCAAATCAATCAGCAGCAAATGGTTGAAAACCAGAGGAAACCATTATACCGGATTCGCATGGCAACCTGGATACGGTGCCTTCTCCGTGAGCGAATCCGTCTGCCCCAAGACAAAACGATACATTGCACGCCAAGAGGAACATCATCAACAAATCACCCCTCATGATGAATACATCCAACTCCTCACCAAGAACAATGTTCCTTTCAACGAACAATACCTCTTCGATTCCCCCAACACCAACCTCTTCCAAAAAGGGCTGAAAGCCCGACCTATATCAACCTAGGGTGAACGCAGTGAGCCCTAGGGCACAGAAGGAATGCAATGAACTTTGGAATATAGGGACGCAGTGAGCCCTAGAAAACAGGAGTAACATAACACAACGCAGCGTACTCTGACCTAGGGTGAACGCAATGAGCACCAGGTTAAAAAAAAATGAAAAAAACATTCACAACATATCAGTAAAAAAATATATCTTTGCAGAATGAATGTAACCGCTCTTGATCAAAGCGTAAAAAACACAACATAACCGCTTGATTACGAGCCTATTAAAAAGTAATAGAAAACGAAAAGATGAGTTATATCGCGTTTGACAAAGACAAATTGGTGAACATCGGCTTCGCGGAGGAGCGGGAGATTTTGCGCTGCAGCAGAACCGGAGCCTTTGCCACTACCACCCTGTGCGGTCTCAACACCCGCAAATACCACGGACTCTTCATCATGCCGCAAGACAACTTCAATGGGGAGCGTCACCTGCTGGTCTCCGGCATCAATGAGAATATCGTGGTCAACGACATGGATTTCCATTTGAGCATCCATCAATATAAGAACAGAGTCATTGACCCGAAAGGCAACAAATATCTCCAGAAATTCTGCGCCGATGGCGTGCCGGTCTATGATTACCGCGTCGGAAAATTCAACTTCCAGAAGTCCTTCCTCTTCCAGCAAGACACCGAACGGCTGATCATCAAATACACCTTCTTGGACGACATCGACGAAGTGGCGTTGCAAATCGAGCCGCTGCTGGCTTTCCGCAACATCCACCAGCTCACACACGCCAACGACAATGTTCGCACGGACTATCAAACGGTTGACAACGGCGTAGGCTTCTGCATGTACGACGGCTATACGCCCGTCTATTTCCAATTCTCGGAACCTGTGTACTACCAGCACCACCCCGATTGGTACTATAACCTCGAATATGAGGAGGAACTCAAGCGTGGCTACGACGGTCACGAGGATCTGTGGCGGCCTGGCACGATTACCGTAAAGGTTCAGAACAAAGAACTGTATCTGAGCATCGGCACGGTGCCCGTGAATCCTGCGGAACTCGCAGGCCTCTATGCTCACGAGGAGAAGCAGCACACTTTCCGTTCTTCTTTCGCCAACTCCTTGAAGAACGCCGCCGAGCAGTTCATCGTGAAGCGCAACGGTCGCACCGACATCATCGCCGGTTACCCGTGGTTCGGACGCTGGGGCCGCGACACTTTCATCGCGCTGCCCGGTCTCACCTTGCCTTTCAACAAACTGGACCTTTTCGAGGAAATCACCGACAGCATGATCGCCGACATGAAGGAAGGTCTCTTCCCGAACATCGGCACCGGTGAAACCGCTTCGTATAATTCTGTCGATGCGCCCCTTTGGTGCATCCGCAGCCTGCAAATTTACTACGAATACATCAACAAGCCCAAAAAGCTGTGGGCAAAATATGGCGAGGTCATCAAGAACATCCTATGCGCTTACCGCGACGGCACGATGAACAACATCCGGATGCTCGAAAACGGACTGATCTGGGCTGGCGGCGACGGACTCGCCCTCACCTGGATGGACGCCATCGTGAACGGTCGTCCCGTGACTCCGCGCACCGGCTGCCAAGTGGAGATCAACGCCCTGTGGTACAATGCCATCAAGTTCGGACTTGAACTTGCACGCGTGAGCCACGACAAGGAATTTCTCATCGAATGGGAGCCCATTGCCACCACTTTCCCGGCCGTGTTCAAAGAGACGTTCTGGTCAAAGGAGATGGGCTATCTGGCCGACTATGTGAATGGAGACTACAAGAATTTCCAGGTGCGTCCTAACATGTTGATTGCCGCATCCTTACCTCATGCTCCTATCAGCGAGAAAATCCGCCAGCTGGTGCTCAAACGCATCGACGAGGAACTGCGCATCGAGAAGGGTATCCGCACCCTGTCGCCCAAAGACCCCGAATACAAAGGGCATTACAAGGGCACACAAGCGGAACGCGACGCCGCCTATCACCAAGGCACCGCCTGGCCGTGGCTGCTGTTCCCCTTCACGGACTGCATGTTAAAGGTGCATCCCGAGAGTGCTCCCGATGTACTCACGGACATCCTGTATCGCTTCGACAGCTGCATGTCCTCCTACGGGATCTCCACCATCGCGGAAATCACCGACGGAGACCCGCCGTACAAACCCAACGGCTGCATCTCGCAGGCATGGAGCGTGGCCGCGTTGCTCTACATGAAATGGAAAATTGAACAAGTTAAGAAATAGATGATAATCAGATAATTATTATGGCGATAAAAGTATTAATGTTCGGATGGGAATTTCCCCCACACATCTCGGGAGGACTGGGAACCGCCTGCTATGGCCTTACCAAAGGTTTGGCATTGAACGGTGTGAAGGTCACCTTCGTGATGCCCAAAGCCTCCGGCGATGAAGACACCTCGTATGTCAAGATCGTCAACGGGAGTGATGTGGAAGTTGACCCACGGACTTCCGAATATTTCCTGCGATCCGAACAGACCTCGTACATCCAAGTGAACAGCAAACTCATCCCTTACGTGGGGTTGGACGACTACTATAACGTTGTCAATCAGATAGAAAGTGGCATATTCGAAACCACCTCTGGGGAGAAACGAAAATACCTTTTCTCTGGCAAATACGGTGCTAATCTGATGCAAGAGGTCAACCAATACGCCCAAATCGCAGCTGAAATCGCCAAAAACGAAGATTTCGACCTCATCCACGCGCACGACTGGCTGACCTACCGCGCAGGCATCGCTGCCAAGCGCATCTCCGGCAAGCCGTTGGTGGTGCACATGCACGCCACGGAATTCGACCGCTCAGGAGAAACCAACTACAACGACATTGTGTATGGCATGGAAAAAGAGGGCATGATGGCCGCCGATGCCGTTTGTGCGGTCAGCGACCTCACCCGAAACATCGTCATCAACAAATATGGCATTCCCGCCGAAAAGGTCTTCACGCTCCACAACGCCGTGGAACCCAATGAAAAGAAGGTGGAACGCCGCAAGTTCGTCTCTGAAAAAATCGTAACTTTCTTAGGACGTGTCACTTACCAAAAGGGACCCGACTACTTTGTGGAGACCGCCAAACGGGTGTTGGAAAAAGACCCGAACGTGCGTTTCGTGTTGGCTGGCGACGGCGACATGATGCCGCACATCATCGAGCGCGTGGCAGAGTTAGGCATCTCCGACCGTTTCCACTTCACCGGATTCTTGCGTGGCGATGACATCAACAAGATGTTCGGCATGAGCGACGTCTATGTAATGCCTTCTATATCAGAGCCTTTTGGTATTTCACCGTTGGAGGCGATGCGGGCGAAAGTACCCGTGGTCATTTCCAAACAGTCGGGTGTTTCCGAAGTGCTCACCCACGCCATCAAGGTCGATTTCTGGGACATTGACGCCACCGCCGATGCCATCTATGGTCTGCTCCACTACCCTGCCCTCTCGAAACTCTTCGCAGAAAAGGGTGCTGCCGAGGTTGACCGCCTCAAATGGGAGCATGTGGCCAAAAAATTAGTCAAAATTTACGAAAAAACGCTCCATTATGAATAATATATGTTTCCACTTTCAGATCAGTCAGCCGTACCGCCTGCGTACGTACCGCTTTTTTGATATCAATCAAAATCACAACTATTTTGATGATTATCAGAACCAATATCTGACAAAGCGTTTGGCAGAGCGCTGCTATCTGCCCACCAACAAGATGCTGTTGGATCTCATCAAGCGCGTCGGCAACAAATTCCGTTGCAGTTTCAGTATCTCGGGCAGCTCCATCATGCTGTTCAAAAACTACTGTCCTGAAGTCATCGACAGCTTCAAGGAACTCATTGCTACGGGATGCGTGGAGATTACAGGCAGCACTCTCACTCACAGTATTGCGTCTCTGTATAATGAAAGCGCATTCATGGAGCAAGTTCATTTGCAGGAAAAACTGCTGATGGAGACTTTCGGCGTGAAACCCATCTCTTTCTGCAACACTGAGATCATCTACTCCGATGAAATGGGCGAATGGCTCGGCAATGCCGGCTACCGCGTCATCCTTACGGAGGGCGCACGCCACATCCTCGGTTGGAAGAGCCCCACTTACCTCTACTGCAACCCTTATCAGACGGATGTAAGACTGTTGCTGCGTTCCTACCAACTGTGCGATGACATCACATTGCGCTTCGCCGACCAAGGGTGGGATCAGTACCCGCTGACCGCCGGCAAGTACATCCGCTTCCTGGAGAATATTAACACCGAGAGCGAATCGCCGCTCATCAATCTCTACTGGGATTACGAAACCATCGGCGAGCATTATACGGCAGAAACAGGCATTTTCGATTTCTTCAGATCCTTGGTCACCGAACTGGAGTATCACGAAAACTACAAGTTCATCACGCCTAAGGATGTGTTAGACATGGATTTAAGTCCGGCAACGATGCACGCTCCGTGGCCCATTTCCTGCTCTGGCGAAGAGAAGGACACCCACGAATGGCTCGGCAATGAACTGCAGCAAGAGGCTTTCAACCAATTATTCAAGTTGGAAGAACTCTATCAGAATTCTAAAAATGCCAATGCAAAACTAAGCTGGCTGCGTCTCCAAGCTGCCGACCACTTCAACTTCATGAGTTCCAAATGGTTCGGTCACCGCTTTGTGAAACGTAACTTCGAGGTTTATTCTTCACCCTATCAGGCGTTCATCAACTATATGAACGTGCTGAATGATGTGAAATTGCAGTTGGAAAGTTAGACGTTAGACGTTAGACGTTAGACGTAAGACGTGTGACGTGTGACGTGTGACGTTTGATTTTTAATATTAGATTTTGTAATAATCTTTTGCTCAAGTCTTTACTCATACGTCATAAGTCATACGTCATAAGTCATACGTCATAAGTCAATCATATTATGCTGCTTGACAAATTACAAACCCATAAGGTCTATCTCGCCTCGCAATCTCCTCGCCGACGTGAACTGCTGGCGGGAATGGGGGTGGATTTTGAAGTCATCAAGACTGACGTGGAGGAAACCTACGACCCGTCGTGGAGTCCCGAACAGATTGTGATGCATCTCTCAAAGCTCAAACTGTCTCCCATTGACATGAGCCTTTACAACCCATCCTCCATTTTCATCACCTGCGATACTATTGTGGTGATAAATGGCGAAATCACTGGTAAACCGAAGGACGAAGAGGATGCCAAACGGATGTTACACGCACTGTCGGGCAACACACACACCGTTTATAGCGGCCTCACAGTGGCCACCCCCAAACTACAACTTACCGATTACCGCGCCACGGATGTCGTTTTCGAAACATTGTCCGATGAAATGATACAATATTATATAGATCACTACCGTCCCTACGACAAGGCAGGCTCCTACGGCGTGCAGGAATGGATTGGCCGCGTAGGCATCCGCGAAGTCCACGGCTCCTTCTACAACGTCATGGGCCTCCCCACGAGGTTGCTGTGGGTGCTTTTGGAGAAGATTTGTGAGAAGCGTGATTTGAACTTTGAACTTTGAACTTTGAACTTTGAACTTTGAACTTTGAACTTTGACTTTGACTTTGAACTTTGCTGCTGGTCACTAACCGTCAACCATTAAAAAGCGTATCCAATTGCCAGTTTCAGCCCATCGAATATCCGGTAACGGTGCGGTTGGTTGAACCAATCCATATTAATGACAGGGCCACCATGAAGGTCATCGCGCGAAGGATCAAATATCGGTACAGCAAAATCCACGCGAATCACAAAGAAATTCAGGTCTAAGCGCAAACCAACGCCCACATCCACCGCGATTTCCTTAAAGAAACGATCGAAAGCAAAATCAGCACCCGGCATATCGGCTTCCTTTCGTGCGAGCCAAATATTACCGGCATCCACGAACAGACCATATTTGAGCGACCGGTACAAAGTGCCTCGGTACTCGATGTTGAACTCCATCTTGACTTCGCCGGTATAGAGCGTATCCATATCATGCTTATAACTACCCGGTCCCAATCCACGATAGCTCCAACCACGCATGCTGTTGCTTGTTCCCACATAAAATCCCTTGTCGTATGGGATGTAAGAACCTTTATCCAGCGGAATCATCACGCCCATATCCGCCCGCATGGCCAAAGCGTTGTTATTATTGATGGTATAGGTATAATTCCACAGTATCTCCATCTTTTCAAAGGTAGTGTAATTATAACCGATACTATCCAGTTTGTTCTTGCTCAGCACCCATCGCTCATTCGGGGAGATAATCGCATTCAACCCTTTCAACAGCAAACCCGACGACTCCAAATTCACCGTCAAGTGCATATTGTGTTTTCTGGTCTCCATCAACTTGGGTACCAAGAAGTTAAAAGAGAATTTGGTCGAAAGCAGGAAGAACTTGCCAAATTTATTTTGATAAGACAATGGGTAATCATCATAATTGAGCAACCTCGAATAACGCTTGTCGTTATTGTTAATCGTGCTGACATCTATCGGACTTAAACTATAAGAGAAAAAGTTAGACGGCATCCATTTATACGTAAGGCTGGCGTTGTACATCAAACGACGATAGACACCCGAATAATTGACGCCCGCCGAAATAGAGGTGACTCTGCTGATCGAATTCTCGTCTAGATGGCGATCGAAAAGGAACAATCGGTTTGGAATATCCAGCGTGGCTGAAAAACCGAACTCAGGATAAGAATAGGCTTTGTTGTTCTTGAACAAATTGTTCAGTGAATAATAGAAATAGCCACCAGACAAGTTAATCGTCAGATGTTCAGCACCTTTGAAAAGGTTTCGATTCATATAAGTCAGGGAGATGTCCGATTTGTCATTACGAAGTTCCAACTGACCTCCCACGCTATGCTGTTTCTTGCGGACCAATCGGTAAATCGCATCCAAATAACCCACTTTCTTAACCGTATCCAGAAGCGCACTATTCTCCTGAAACGTAATGCTTATATAATCAAAATTGTCGAGGCTTTGCAATGCACGGCTGCTCTGTGCACGAGACAACTGAGAATAAGTATTGCCCGTACGAGTAAAGATCGAGTTAGCCAACACCTTCTTAGAGAAGTACTTATGAGTA
This sequence comes from uncultured Bacteroidales bacterium, assembly GCA_900317715.1. GTDB lineage: Bacteria > Bacteroidota > Bacteroidia > Bacteroidales > WCHB1-69 > F23-D06. Next base: position 29,296 of record ONHS01000015.1, read on the forward strand.
GGAGAACCCTTGTAAAGCGTACCTATGAAATAATAATTCGCGGTATCGGTATTAGATTTCCATTGGTAATAAGCGGTATCATATTCGAAATCCACTCCCGCCATCTGCTGTAAATCAGCATTCACGTAAATGTTGTTGAAGTAATATTTATAGAGATAACGGGACGTATTCTCATTCTGAGGGATATTCATTACAATCGTCAGTTGCACCGATCGTGGATCATTGCCAAGGCTATCCACGGGATCGTATGCCACATCACAACGGATGATAGACTTTTCCACGTAATAATAGCCTTCATTGCGTATGAGGTTGATTATTCGAGTCAATTCATTCGTGATTATCTCCTCATTATACTGCATCCCAGGGTGAAGCAGCGTCTCTTTCTGGTTAATCACCACAATACGTTTATATTCGTAAATGGGGATATCATAATTCACCTGACTGATCGTGTATGGTTCTCTTGCAGTCACATAGTATTCGACCTTAGCCTTTTTAGCCTTGTTCCCGATGAATATCACCTGATAATCCACCGAGGCATCAAAATAGCCCAACTGTTTCATCACAATTTTCAGCTGGTCGGTGGAATTGACGATAGCCGCGCTGTCTAACAAGGCAGGTTCCTCCCCCATCTTCTCGCGCAAGAATTTCTTGAACTTGCTGTCTTTCAGTTCTCCATTCTTATCGTATGTTGGCCTTCCCCAATCATAGAACACCGTTTTAACACGGAAAAGATCCAGGAATTTAGTATTGGTCACGGGTCTCACATAGGATTTGAGATTGTCGAAATCAGGATTTTTGGCATCCTGCACTTTCACCTCGTTCTTCACAACCATCGTTTGCCCCTCAGGAAGATGCTGGACGGAGCTACATGATGCCATAAGCAAGACGCTTATAAACAACAAGATATAAGTTCCTTTGCTAAATTTCACCTTTCGAATGAGAGTGGAAAATGTATTCGACACACAAAATAACAAAAACGGAGAAGAGCGTATTTCCGAGTATGACCAACAGAGTGTGGCCAAAATTCCGGAACGACATAGTTTCAAGCAAAACAGAGGTCAACTGATACAAAGAGGTTAAGATCAACGTATATAAGAAAACCCACCGGAAGTCCTTCGCTCCGGGTTCCGGGCGGTCAATATTCTCAAATTTGACATTGTTACTGCCATTCAGCCAATGCGCGACGTAGGGGCGCACGAACATCATCAGCGTGCAGGCGAAAGAAGAGACACCCAGCGTATGTGCAAAAGCATCCACCACAAAACCGGTGGCGAAACCGATGAAATATTGCAACGACAGAGGCAATTCCAGCGGCAAGAGGAACAAGGCCAACAGGAAGAGTGCCGGGGTCATGTAGCCGAACAGACATATATGCTGACATACAATCACTTGTACAATCAGCAATATCAAAAAGCGCAATATATTAGCTATAATGTTATTCATTCTTGAAGTTCGCTTTTAGTGAGTCTAGTTCTGCTTTGAAGGTATTTTCAACCAAATAAACGGTATAAATATCCGTATATGGGGTGGCCAAGTTGATTTTGATGGTCAAGAAACTGGCGTTGTTGCCCACCTGCACCTCCTTGACAGTGCCGATGAACAGTCCTTTGGGGAAAATGTTGGAGAATCCGTTGGTAAAGACGGAGTCTCCGATGTTGATTTCGGAGTGTTGTGGGATGGCTTCGAGGTAAGCCACGCGCGGGTCGTTATCCTCCCAAATGACCGTACCGTTCTGGTTGGCGGGGGTGACCACCGCGCTGATACGTGACTCGGGGTGGAGAATCGGGCGCACCGTGGCAAAATTCGGGGAAACGTCGGTGACGACCCCCGCCACGCCCTGGGGCGACAGGACCGCCATGTCACGGGTAATGCCGTCCTTAGAGCCCTTGTCCACAATCATGTAATTGAACGCACGGTCCGTGGTTCTGAAAATCACGTGCGCATACGTGTAATCATACAGGCGCACACGTTTCGTATTCGTCGAGTCCGGCATGCTCATCTCAGTCAGGATCGTGTCCTCCTTGACGATGAACATGTTCTCTTGCTCGCGCAGCAGTTGGATGTTTTGCTGTACCAGCGCCTCGTTCTCCGGACCCAAATGGAAACGGTGTATCATACTCCTTCCGCTCTTCTGAATCGGCCCCACGACGCTTTGCACTGCTCTTGACAGTCGGTAATCGTTGAATGCCAACGATTTACCCAGCATCACGACGCTCAGAATCAGAAGAACGGCGAGTACGATAATATGAAATGCCCTTTTGAAAAATTCAATAAGATTATTCATCAGGCAGGGAGTAAACTATTTCTTTTCAGCGAGTTCGCGACCAGCCTTCATGCAGGCGAGATTCACGTTCACGATATCTTCACCTTTGCGGGCGAAGTTCTCGCGCACAGCATTCTCGATTTCCTCGTAAGGCAGTTGCAAATACGGAGAAGCGGCACCCAAAATCACCATGTTGGAGCTACGGGCGGAGCCGAGATCCTTGGCGATTTGGTCGGCGTTGATAGCCACGCAGTTCTGCACCTTGGCCAACTCCGCTTTCAAAGCGTCGAAGTCGGGATAGTTCGGGATGTTCACGAAAGGTTGGTCGTTGGTGATCAACCAGCCGTCCTTCTTCAGCCACGGCAGATAACGCAGTGACTCCATGGGCTCCACGGAGATGATCATGTCGGCCTTGCCAAGCGGAATCAGGTCGGAAGCGATGGGTTGGTCGGAGAGACGGAAATGGGACTGCACATCGCCGCCGCGCTGGCTCATGCCGTGCACTTCAGCCTGTTTCATGTACATTCCTCTTTTGATGGCGGCCGCACCTACGATGGTGGCGATGGAGAGGATACCCTGGCCGCCTACACCTGCTAATATTATATCGATTTTCATTTTATTTCTTGTTTTTTGTTTGTTTTTATTTTGATGTTTGACGTAAGACGTTTGACTTGTGAATTGTGATTCGAGACTTGAGATCATCGAAATCTTATGAGATTTTAATTATGATCAAAAATCACACATCACACGTCATAAATCATACGTCATACGTCGCACGTCATACATCTATTTCTTCGCAGCCTGTTGTTTTTTCATTCTGCGGCTGAGGGTCTGGATACATTCGCGGGTCGGGATGATCACGGAAACGCCTTGGTATTCAAGCTCTTTCTCGATGATGGCCACGTTTTCTTCCAGATGACCCTTCAGCGGGTTGATGCGGTGGATGTGGTCTTCCTTCACGCCGAGGCCCTTGCAGATTTCGCCAAGGACACCGAGGGCGTGGGAATCCTGACCGCCGGTCATACCAGTGGTGCTGTTGTCGAGAATCAACACCGTGATGGGGGTGTTCTCGTAGATGGCATCCAACAGGGAGGTCATACCGCTGTGGGTGAAGGTGGAGTCGCCGATGACTGCCACGCACGGGCTGAGGCCAGCGTCAGCAGCACCCTTGGCCATGGTGATGGAAGCACCCATATCGACCGTGGTGTAGATGGCGTTGTAAGGAGGAAGCGCACCGAGGGTGTAGCAACCGATGTCGGAGAAGACTTTGCCCTTGCCGTGTTTCTCCATCGCCTTGTTGAGGGCGGTATAGGAGTCGATGTGCGGGCAACCCACGCACAATGCGGGCGGACGCGGAACAACCAGTTCCGGGACGGGTGCGCCGTAGGTGTCGGGCAGACCGAGGGCCTTGGCCACGAGGTTCGGGTTGAGTTCGCCGTCGCGAGGCAGTTCGCCGCTCAAACGACCCATGATGTTGCCGGTGCGGTTCAGCACGCCACGGACTTGCTCTTCGATGAAAGGATAACCCTCTTCGGCGATGAGCACCTTGCCACATTCGTCAATCATCTTGGCGATGAGCTTGGTAGGCAGCGGGTATTGGGAAATCTTCAACACAGGATAAGGACATTTGCCGCCTTCGAAATTCTCCATCAGGTAGTTGTATGCGATACCGGAAGCGATGATACCCATGCTCTTGTCGGCACCGTCGATGTATTTGTTGAACGGAGAATTGAGAGAATCGTTCTCGAATTCAGGTTGCTTGTCCAACAGCTTGCGATAGTGCTTGCGAGCGTTGGCGGGCAGCAGGATGAATTGTTTCGGGTCTTTCTCGATGTTGAGCGGGTTTTGCGGACGCTCAGCTTTGCGTTCCACGCCAGAACGGGAGTGGGAAAGACGGGTGGTGAGGCGGATCAACACGGGGGTGCGGAATTTCTCGGACATCTCGAACGCATAGTAGGTGATGTCGTAAGCCTCTTGTTGGTTGGAGGGCTCGAAGCACGGGATGAGGGCGAACTTCGCATAGTAGCGGGAGTCTTGCTCGTCTTGTGAGGAGTGCATGGAGGGGTCGTCGGCGACCACCACCACGAGACCGCCGTTAGCGCCGGTGATGGAAGAGTTCATGAAGGGGTCGGCAGCCACGTTGAGGCCGACGTGTTTCATGCAGACCATCGCGCGTTTGCCCGCGTAGGACATGCCGATAGCAGACTCCATAGCGGTTTTCTCGTTGCCAGCCCAGATGCTGTGCACCTCGCCAGCCTTGCCTTGCTTGGAGTTCTGGATAAATTCGGTAATTTCAGTGGAAGGAGTGCCCGGATAGGCATACACTCCGGATAATCCGGCATCCAAAGCGGCCTGAGCCACCGCCTCGTCGCCTAAAAACAATGCTTTTGACATAATCTATAGTACTTTATTGTTTGTATATTAATGATTTAAGTTCTTTAATATTTAATCCGCAAAAGTACAAAAAATTATCTTACGCTCGTCTTGCCTAAAATTTGTACTTTTGCCGCGAAATTATGGGTAAGGAAAAGAGATACTGGATACTGCCGTGCGTGTTGGGTGCGGTGCTGGTGGTGGCGATGTTGGTGGCTACTAGCATCGGGGTCATCCCCATCCCCATCAAGGTCATACTGCAAAGCATCGGACAGCGGTTCGGGTTCTTTGGGGATGTCCAAATCGCCGATTATTACCAAGTCACATTATGGCAGCTGCGGATTCCGCGCATCGTGATGAGTGTTTTAGCGGGCGCGGCGTTGGCCATTTGCGGTGGTGTTTTCCAGAGCATCTTCCGCAATCCGGTCTGCGATCCCTACATCCTCGGTATTTCTTCGGGAGCGTCGTTGGGAGCAGCCATTGCCTTTATCTTGGGCTGGGACGCCCTTCTTTTCGGCATCACTTTGCCCGCACTCGTCACCGCCCTGCTCACCCTGTTCATGATTCTCGGCATCGCCCGACTCAAAGGCAAGCACAACACGAACACGCTGTTACTCATAGGCATAGCCCTCAACTTTTTCATCTCCGCCATGATCACGTTAATGATCGTGATGAATCAGAAAGAGATGCACAAAATTTATTTCTGGACGATGGGCAGTCTCACGCATGTCTCATGGTTCGAGATCGCATGGTTGGTGCCGGTGATGATAGCATGTGTCTGTATTCTGTTCTACCACTCCAAACATCTGAATATCATGCAAGTGGGGGAAGAGACGGCACAGACGTTAGGGATCAATACCCAGCGCACCACCTACATTGTGCTGATCACTTCCTCGGTGCTGATTTCCGTGGTGGTGGCTTTCTGCGGTTCCATCGGTTTCATCGGGCTGATCATGCCACATGTGGCGCGTTTGCTCGTGGGCAGCAACAACCGTCGGCTGTTCACCTATTCCCTCTTTTTCGGAGCTTTCTTCCTGCTCATCGCCGACACGCTGGCCCGCACCATCGCCCAACCGGCGGAACTTCCCGTGGGCAGCATCACCGCATTGGCCGGCGCCCCGTACTTCATTTATCTGGTGATGCGGAAACGGTAATAACAACCAACCATCCTAAAGACGGTTCTTGCAACTTCCCTACCCTTAGTTCCACTATTCAAAGGCACCCTGATGGTGTCATTTCTTCCTATTTATTGCCAAAACAACGGTTTTAATTTTAAGTTATATCTGATTATCAACGATTTACATTTACTAAAAAATGTTAATTTTGCAGCCGAATTTAAATAGAAATAGCTTATGAAGATTTTATTCGTCATTGATGCCTATTTTACGCACAACAATGGTACCAGCATATCGGCACAACGATTTGCAGATGAGCTTCGCAAACGCGGACACGAAGTACGAGTACTCACCGCATGCGATGAACAGAAAGAGAACATTTACAGTTTACCAGAATTGACAATTCCCTTCTTTCAGGGACTGATAAGGAAGCACGGATTCCAATTTGCCAAATGGAAAAGAAAAACAATCCGAGAAGCGGTAGAATGGGCGGATATCATTCACTGTTTCCTACCTTTCGTGATGGAAGCGAAAGCCAAGAAAGTGGCCGACCAGCTGGGGAAACCTGCGACCGCAGCATTCCACGTGCAACCTCAAAATATAACATCCAGTCTTGGGACAGGCAAAGTGGATTGGGTCAACAACATGCTTTTCAGGTTATTTAGGAATACCACATACAACCATTATGGCCACATACACACGCCGTCACAATTTATGGCAGATGAAATCTCATCACGCGGATATACTGCTAAAATACATCCCATTTCAAATGGTATTCAGTCGGATTTCAAATGGACCAAACGGCCGAAGGAACCCAAATTTGCCGACAAAATCCTCATCATGATGGTTGGCCGATTGGCCGGGGAGAAACGGCAAGATCTCCTCATCAACGCGCTGCAGTATTCGAAATATGGCGATAAAATTCAGTTGATTTTTGCCGGAAGAGGGCCAAAATACAAACAATATTACAAGTTGGGACAGAAACTGAAGAATCCGCCCATTTTTACCTATCTTCCGAAAGAGGATCTGATTAACCAGCTGGCGCAGTGCGACTTATACGTCCATGCTTCAGATATGGAATCGGAGGCTATTTCCTGCATTGAGGCTTTCGCCACCGGACTGGTGCCCGTTATCTCTAACAGTAACCTGTCTGCCACCAAACAGTTCGCTTTAGACGAGCGCAGTCTCTTTGAGGCCGGCGACCCGCAGGATCTCGCACGCGCCATCGACTACTGGCTCGACAACCCGGAAGAGAAGCACAGAATGGAAAAAATCTACTCCGAATCCGCCGCAAAGTACAATATCAACAATTCCATCACCCAATTTGAGGCGATGCTGCAAGAGGCGATAGCGGACAACAAAAAATAAGGATTTACTTCTTCTATCTTCATAACAAGAAAATTTGTATCTTCGCAGATTGTTTTTTCAGCCGAAAAGGGCTCTTACTAGTTTATATAACATTCTGACTTACAACGCTATAGGATATCAGATCGAATTGACCGAAATCCATTTCGTGCTAAAATTTGTCTGAAAAATTGTTTTTATGAAGATACTGTTTGTCATTGACACCTATTTTACCAACAACAACGGAACCAGCATTTCAGCGCAGCGCTATGCCGCCGAATTGCGCAAGCGTGGTCACGAGGTACGCATTCTGACGGCGAATGACTCAGCCGAAAACGACGAAAACCTCTTTTCGTTGCGTTACTTCCACATGCCGATATTCCAACCGTTGATGAACAAGCACAACTTCAACTTCGCCAAATTCTGGGGCAAAGAGACCCACGAAACCATTGAAGCCGCTGTAGGTTGGGCTGACATTGTACACTGCTACTTGCCTTTCCCCATAGAGGGTGTGGTGGAGCGTTACTGCGAAAAAGTAGGCAAAACCTGCACTGCTGCTGCACACCTGCAGGCAGAGAGTTTGACTGCCAACATCCATCTGCACAGATGCAAGTGGGCCAACGATTTTTTTTACAAGATCTTCGCCAAAATTCTCTGCAACCGCGTGAAACATGTTCACTGTCCTTCACAGTTCATGGCCGACGAAGTCAAATCACACGGTTTCACCGCCAAAATGCACCCCATCAGCAATGGTATTCAGCCAGTATTCATTGAGGCGGGCAAACGTCATATCGAAGGTCATCGTACAGAAACTTTCGATGAATACAAGGGTAAAATCCTGATCATGATGGTGGGTCGTCTGACGCGTGAAAAGCAGCAGGCTTTGATTATCAAGGCGGTGCCCTACTCCAAATATGCCGACCGTATCCAATTGATCTTTGCTGGCCGCGGTCCCATGCAAGAAAGCTACGAGAAGTTGGGGCGTTCCCTGCCGCTCAAGCCGCAGTTCGTCTATCTGAAACGGGACGAGCTGATCAAGCTGTTATCGCAAGCTGACCTTTACGTGCATGCTGCCGACATGGAATCGGAGGCTATTTCCTGCATAGAAGCCTTCGCCACAGGACTTGTACCGGTCATCGCCAACAGTCCGCTGTCGGCCACCAAGCAATTCGCCCTTGACGAGCGGAGTCTCTTTAAGGCAGGCGATGCCAAGGACCTTGCCCGTGCCATCGACTATTGGCTCGACAACACCGAGGAGCGGCTCAGAATGGAAAAAGTGTATCAAGAATCAGCCAACAAATACAACATCGACAATTCCATCACTCTCTTTGAAGAGATGCTACAAGAAGCTTTAAAAGACGACGGAAAATAACGTGTTCTTTCACAAACAAATATCGGGGATGAATATAAAAAAGTTTAGTAAATTCACACATAATATATTGATACTTTTCACATTATGTATTCTAACCTTTCCACTTTTCGGGCAGGAAGGTCGCTTTGGCAATGCGTGGGTGAATGCGGATGGGTCCACCACCTTCCATTTTGAGGACAGTACAGCCAAAAATGTGAAAATCATCTGTGACTGTCGCTTGCATAGAGAGACTCTCGAAATAAAGAAAGAGAACTATCATAAAGCCAAGATGCAAAAAGACAGCACCGGGGTTTGGACATACACCACCCCTCCCTTGGCGCCTGAAGTCTATACTTATATGTTTGAGGCTGAAGGAAAACGCAGTAATGACCCCAAAAATCCAGACTCCATCCGTGTACGTTGCGACAGAATGAGTACGTTCATCGTGGACGGCACACCGCAAACGCAATTGTACACCAGCAAACCGCTGAAAGGACGGGTAGATACGGTGATATTCGACAATCCGCTAGGCAAAAAGAGCAGAGGTGTTTTGGTTTATCTTCCTCCACAATACGATGACAATCAGCAAAGCTACCCTGTTTTATACCTCCTTCATGGTCTTAACGGAAATGAATATTCCTGGACAGAACGTGGCCGTGCCATCGACATTATCGACAATCTCATCGCACAAGGGAAAGCCAAACCCATGATCATGGTTCTTCCCGATGCCAACCCCGAAATGCTTATCGGCCAAAAACAAGACATGGGGTTATTCAAAAACATCATGCTTTATCCCTCTTGGAATGATCTGGACTTTGAAAAATGCTACCCGATTTTGGATTCTTTTCTGTGCCAAAAGTACCGTTTCTCAACGACGCTTGGGGATCGCGCCGTGGCAGGGCTCTCCGCCGGTGGCAAACAATCCGCCAATTTGGTCAACATGTACGACAGCACTTTTTCCGCCGTGGGTTTGTTCTCCCCTGTGGTAGGCAACAAACAGCTGCCTAACAGCAAATTCGCCAAGTATTGGATCGGCGGTGGTCAAGGAGACCTTTTCCATCACAGAATCAACAAGTTCCGCAAGAGAATGCAACGAAATCACATCCCCTACACCATGTACAATTCCGTCGGCGGCCACACCTGGCGCAACTGGCGCGTCTATTTCACGGAATTTTCGCAGACGCTGTTCCGGTAGGAGCGAGGGTCGAGGGTCGAGGGTCAAGGGTCAAGGCAATAGGCAATAGGGAGTAGGGAATAGGCAAGTTTCAGGTTTCAGGTTTCAAGTTTCTGGTTTCAAGTTATAAGTTTTAGGTCTAAGTCTAAATCTAAGTCTAAATCATAAGTCATAAATCTTACGTCATAAGTCAAAAGCTAACAGCTAAAACCAACAGTCAATATGAAAAACACCATCGCGTTCATCATAATAATTGCAATTTGCGTTTTAACGACAGCGCAAACGCAAATGCCGAACAACAAATTCGAGGAGTGGACCACCACCGACAAGGGCAACGCCATTCCCAAGCACTGGCATTCGTACGGCGACGGCGACTGTCAGCTGAAGGGCATTTACTCTTGGGGCTGCGGTCCGATGAAGAAGAACCACAGCAACCGCGTGACCGGTCATACGGGCTACGGTTGCGAGATTTACTCCACCTCGCTTGCCGGCAACCTCGTCAACGGAGTGCTCACTACCGGGCAAATGCAATTCGCCTCGCCAGAGGACAACAGTCCGGACAACTACACCTACACGGACAAGGACAACAAGCTGGGGCACAAAGCGGCCATGGCGTTCACCGGTCGTCCCGACTCTGTCTATTTTTGGTGCAAGTTTGAGATGAAGAATCCCTCCAACGTGGCCATCGCGAAATTCCATCTGCACGGGAACATTGCCTACCGGGATGTCTCCAGTCACAGTTCTTCAACCGCGCAAAAAGGCAAAATCGGCAACGCTTTCTGCTCTTTCAAAGACCCGAACGACCATAAATGGCATCAGTATAAGTTCAAATTCACCTATTACGATGAACAGAACAAAGTGGTGAAGACGAGTTCGCGCACGCCTTCGTACATTCTAGCCTGTTTTTCCACCAACAAAATCACCAAAGGCGGCAATAATGGCGACAAGCTCATCATCGACGACATCGTGATGATCTATAACAAACGCCTCTCCTACATTAACGTGAACGGCGATCCACTGCCCGCTTTCAACCCCGACAAAACCGACTACACGTACTACTGCGACAACACGTCGGAACTGCCGGTGTTCACGGCTGAGGCACAGTCTCCGAACGCGACTGTGCGCATTGAGCCACCCACCCGCGACAACGACCACATCGCCCGCATCATTGTCACCCACGATGACGGGGAGAAAGAGTACCGCATCAACGTTTGCAAACGGCTGGTCGCAGGCCGCTAACGCCCGAAAACAGTAAGAAAATAACGAGAAAGTAATCCCCGAACGGCTGTTCATTACATGATGAACACCGTTTTTTTTTATGGCATAATTTTTGTATATTTGCAAAAAATTTAAACAAGGCTTTTTATGGATATCAAATATTCGGAAGAGATGAACTATATTTTGGCGGAATCCAACGAATTGGCCAAAGTATATCACTCGCAACAAATTGGATTAGAACATCTTATGGTGTGTCTCCTCCGCTATCCCGGGGAGAGTGTCACCAAGAAGATTTTCAACATATTTCAGATTGATTTGAATGGAATGCGCACGCGCTTGGAACAGATGCTGGAGATGCCTGACAGTCAGGCTGACAACCCCGAAGCCAAGATTCCCATCAGCGTGCAAGCGCAAGGAAGGCTGCATCTATCTTACTTATTCTCAAAGCAATACAGAAGCGATGTGGTAGAATCTTACCACTTGGTGTTGGCCATTCTGAAACCTGCTCAACTCGACAGCCAGAACACCATCAAGGTGATGCTGGCTCAGGCGGGTCTCAACTTCCAGACCTTTGAAGACGAGCTGCGTCATGAGCTCCATCTTGCCGAACCGACTGCCGCCGCGCATCAGATGATGGGCGACGATGACGACGAAGATAACGACCGCCGCACAGGGATGAAAAAGAGGAAAGAGGGCGGCAAATCCGCCACCCCGATGCTCGACAGCTTTGGCAAGGATTTGACCAAGATGGCCGCCGAGGGCAAGATTGACCCTGTGGTAGGCCGACAAAAAGAGTTGGAGCGCATCGCCCAGATTTTATGTCGCCGCAAAAAGAACAATCCTGTGCTGATTGGCGAGCCTGGTGTCGGTAAATCCGCTTTGGCTGAGGGACTTGCGTTGCAGATTTCTTCTGGTCACGTGTCGCGCACGCTCATGCATAAGCGCATAGTCAGCCTTGACATGGCTGGACTTGTGGCAGGCACCAAATACCGCGGACAGTTCGAGGAGCGCGTGAAAACCATCCTCGAAGAACTGGAGAAAAACACCGATGTCATCCTCTTCATCGACGAGCTGCACACGATGGTAGGCGCTGGTAACGCGCCCGGCAGCATGGATGCCTCCAACCTCTTCAAACCCGCATTGGCCCGTGGCGAACTGCAATGTATCGGCGCCACCACGTTGGACGAATACCGCGAGCACATCGAAAAGGATGGTGCGCTGGAACGTCGTTTCCAGAAAATCATCCTCGAGCCCGCCACGCCCGAAGAGACCCTTGACATCCTCAACAACATCAAGGACAAATACGAAGAGCACCACGCCGTGAAATACAACGACGAAGCCATCAAGGCTTGCGTAGCCATGTCAAATCGCTATATATCAGACCGTTGCCTCCCCGACAAAGCTATCGATGTGATGGACGAAGCGGGTGCGCGTTTGCATATCCAAAACATCCACGTTCCCGAAGAATTGTTGGCAGCAGAGGCCGCCATCGAGGAACAGGAGAAGCTGAAAGTGGAGGCGATTCGCAACCAACAATACAACGAGGCCGCCAAATACCGCGACCAGATCAAGATGCTGGAGGAAGAGCGACAGATGATTCAGAAAACGTGGGAAAACAGCGTGAACGAAAACCGTCCCGATGTTACGGAAGACACTGTGGCAGAAGTAATTGCCATGATGACAGGCGTACCCGTGCAACGTATCGCCAAGAACGAAGGTGAGCGTCTGATGCGCATGGCCACCGAACTGCAAGGGGTTGTCATTGGGCAGGACGAACCTGTGGTGAAGATTGCCAAGGCCATCCGCCGGAACCGCGCCGGTCTGAAGGATCCCAACAAGCCCATCGGAACATTCATCTTCCTTGGACCTACAGGTGTGGGCAAGACCTATTTGGCGAAAGTATTGGCCGAGTATCTCTTTGATTCTCAAGATGCTATCATCCGCATCGATATGAGCGAATATATGGAGAAGCACACTGTGTCAAGACTCATCGGTGCGCCTCCGGGATATGTAGGCTACGAAGAGGGCGGTCAACTCACCGAGAAAGTGCGCCGCAAACCCTACTCTATCGTGCTGCTGGATGAAATCGAGAAAGCTCACCACGACGTGTATAACGTTCTGCTTCAGGTGTTTGACGAGGGTCAGCTCACCGACGGTATGGGTCGCAAGGTCGATTTCAAGAACACCATCATCATCATGACCTCCAACGTGGGCACGCGCGAGCTGAAGGACTTCGGCACAGGCATGGGCTTCAGTACCGAAGCCACCAAGTCGGCGGAGCAGAAGGTGGCGCAGGGCATCCTCGAAAAGGCCCTCAAAACAACCTTCGCGCCTGAATTCCTCAACCGCGTGGACGATGTCATCTACTTCAACAGTCTTGACAAAGAGGATATTGGCAAGATCATCGACATCGAGTTGAAGAAGGTGTTGCAGCGCGTCAAGGATTTGGACGTGGACATCCGCATCACCGAAAAGGCGAAGAACTTCCTCGTGGAAAACGGCTGGGATGCCAACTACGGTGCCCGCCCGCTGAAACGCACCATCCAAAAGTACGTCGAAGACGTCCTCGCCGAGGAAATCCTCAACATGACGCTTGTCTCCGGCGACTCCGTCGAACTCGACTACGACGAGCTGAAAGAAGAGATGCTGGTATCCCATGTTAATTCATAATTCATAATTCACAATTCATAATTATTCCACGAGAGCTGAAAGCCCGACACGTGTCAACCTAGGGTGAGCGATAGCGAGCCCTAGGATTCAAAAGAAACAATGAAAAACTACAAAGAAAAACTGAAAAACATCCGCGCCTTCATCTTCGACTTCGACGGCGTGTTATCAAACGGGATGGTCTATGTGATGGCCGACGGCGAGCAGGTGCGCGCCACCAACGTCAAAGACGGCTACGCACTGCACTATGCCCTCAAGAAAGGTTACAAAGTGGCCGTCATCTCCGGCGGATTCGCCAAATCCATGAAGCTAAGGTACAGGGACTTCCACGGCATGGAATTCTTCCTGCACGTTAGCGACAAGATCAAGGTCTTCAACGAGTACCTGGCCAACAACAACCTCAAGCCCGAGGAGGTGCTGGTGATGGGCGACGACATTCCCGACTACCCAATGATGAAGATGGCGGGGGTAAAGTGCTGTCCGGCAAACGCCTCCACCGAGATTCAGGAATTGGCCGACTACATCTCCATCCGCAACGGCGGCGACGGTGCCGTCCGCGACGTCATCGAGCAAACGATGCGGCTGCAAGGCACTTGGTTCGACACCGATGCGCATATCTGGTAATTTTGTTTAAGGTTTAGAGTTTAATAATATTCCCAAAAATCATAAATCATAAACCACAAACCATAAACCTTAAACTATAAACCATAAACCTTAAACCAATGTTATACACCCTCATATTCAGCATCATCGGTCTCGCCGTTGGCGGGTTGGGCGGCGCATTCGGTGGATTCCTCATCGGGTCCATTTTCGACAGCATCCGCAACAACCGCAAGGCGCGGCAGGCGCAGGAGGCTTTCAACCAAGGACGGCAGCAGTATTACAACGACCCTGCGCAGTTCGAAGAGCAGATGCTCACGCTTATCGCCTTTGTGGCCAAGGCTGATAACAACCGACTTTTGCAATCGGAGTTCGACTATTGCAAACAATATTTCCAGAAGACCTTCCCGCATAGCGACATTTCCCAGTTGATGCTTAAATTTCGCGACATTCTGAACAGCGAAGACACGCATACGGCGTGCAAAGAGGCGTGTGAGAAAATCAGCCGATACGCGACCATCCACGAAAAGATAGCGATCCTGCAATGTCTCTTCGGATTCGCCACCGCTGATGGGAACGTCCACCAACAGGAACTTAGCGCTATCCGACAGATTGCAAGCTGGTGTGGTGTGGACTCCCTGACCTACGAGGCCATCAAGATGATGTACGTTAACTTCAGCAGCAGCGACCCGTTTGGCAGTGGCGGTGGATATAGCGGAGGTGGTTACAGCGGCGGCGGATACTCAGGCGGTTACGGCGGGTATTATGATCAATCCAGCAGCAAACAGAGCGTCAACTCCGGTCCAAGTTTGGATGATTGTTACAAGATTCTCGAAGTGTCGTCCGATGCCAGCGACGAAGAGGTGAAGAAGGCCTATCGCGCAGCGGCGCTGAAGTACCACCCTGACCGAGTGAGCCACCTCGGCGAAGACATGCGCAAAAAGGCGGAGGAAACATTCGCGAAAGTGAACCAAGCGTATGATAAGATTAAGGCGGCGAGAGGGATGAAATAGCGGTTGGCTGTTAGCTATTGGCTGTTGACTGTTGACTATGAACTTTGAACTATGAACTTTGAACTATGAACTTTGACACAGACTATTCCCTACTCCCTTAAACCATAAACTATAAACCTTAAACCATAAACCCTAAACTATAAACTCTAAACAAAATATCCTCCGAAACAATTTTTTTTGTACTTTTGCGCCTCTAAATTTTAAGATTAAATCATTAATAAATCAATATGGCAAGTAGAAGAAAAGAACTTTTCCCCAACGTTACCGACGCTGAATGGAACGATTGGAGATGGCAGGTCCGCAACAGAGTGGAGACCCTCGAAGAACTGAAAAAATACATCGAGTTGACTCCGGAAGAGGAGGAAGGTGTGAAGAAATCACTGCAAACGCTCCGTATGGCCATCACGCCGTACTATTTGAGTTTGATTGATCCGAACAACCCGAATTGTCCTATCCGTCGTCAAGCAATCCCGACTGGCGCAGAGGTGCACCAATCCCCTGCCGACTTGCTTGATCCGTTGCATGAGGATGAGGACTCCCCGGTTCCCGGCCTCACCCACCGCTATCCCGACAGAGTGCTGTTCCTCATCACGGACATGTGCTCCATGTACTGTCGTCACTGCACGCGCCGCAGATTTGCGGGTCAGAACGACTGCGAATCCACGCAGGACCGCATCCAAGCTGCTATCGACTACATTGCCCGCACCCCGCAAGTGCGCGACGTGCTCCTCTCTGGTGGTGACGCTTTGATGGTGGGCGACAAGATGCTCGAATCTATCATCCAACGTTTGAGAGCTATCCCGCATGTGGAGATTATCCGTCTCGGTTCACGTACGCCTGTGGTTTGCCCGCAGCGTATCACCGACGACCTCGTCAACATGCTCAAGAAATATCACCCGATTTGGCTCAACACCCACTTCAACCATCCGAACGAGGTGACCGAAGAAGCCATGGCTGCTTGCGCCAAACTGGCTAACGCTGGTGTACCGTTGGGCAACCAAACAGTGCTGTTGCGTGGCGTGAACGACGACACAGAGATCATGAAACAGCTCGTGCATGACCTCGTGCGTATGCGCGTCCGTCCGTACTACATCTACCAATGCGACCTCTCCATGGGTTTGGAACATTTCCGCACGCCCGTCTCCAAGGGTATCGAAATCATCGAGAACCTGCGCGGACACACCTCCGGCTACTGCGTGCCGACCTTCGTGGTGGATGCTCCTGGCGGTGGCGGCAAAATCCCCGTCATGCCCAACTACGTGATTTCTCAAAGCCCGCACAAAGTGATTTTGCGCAACTACGAAGGCGTGATCACCACTTACACCGAGCCTGAAGACTACAAGGAGAACACCTGCAGCCCGCTGCCCGACAAGAAGCACGTCGAAGGCGTCGCCTCCCTGCTTCACGGCGAACAGATGGCATTAGAGCCGAACGATTTGGCGAGAAAGAAAAGACACAGAAAATAATATTCAATATTGTAGGGGCGAATGATGATTCGCCCCTACGTTTTTTAAAAGGTACGGTAGGATTTCTGCCGAACCTTATTTATTTCAAGATGCAAGCGAGGAAGCGGACGTCCTTGCCGCTGTGGTTCGCGATGCTATGTCTGTCGCCGTTGCCGGTGAACATCACGTCGCCCGCGTGCATAATGGCGGTGCGGTCGTTGTCGGTGACCTCAGCCTCGCCCTCCAAAATGTAGTAAATCTCCGCATCTTCAATGTGCGGATGCTCCTTGATGCGGCTACCGGATGGCAAAGTGATGATGTTGAACATCGACGCGCGCTCCAGCATCTCCGCCGGCGTGAGGATGATGTTCTTGCTGATACGGCCTTCAATGTTGCCGCTGTTTTCCACGGTCTCAGTTCGAATGTCTTGTTTGTTTTTGATCATTGTGGTGATATTTTGGGGGTGTTCGAAATAGAGCGCAAAGATACACAAATTCAGGTATCGGAATCAAACTGCGATATTTTACATCTGATTGGGTTCCTTTTATTCGTATTTTTGCCGCGTCTCTAATTTCATTGGATTATGAAACGCTTCATCGTATGGCTTTTTGTCGCAATCACATGCTGCTCGTTGCCGGTCATGGCGCAGAACGACAGTGTGCCGTTCCTCTACCGCAGTCATCTTTACCTCCGCTCCACGATTAACGACACAGTCAACCTGAACATCGTATTCGACACCGGTGGTTCAGATATTTTCGGCGTGGACAGCGTCTGGCTGAAACATTCCAACTGGATTCCCAAATACTTCGGCAAAGCGAGTATGGGGAGTGGGGATAGAAGAATAATAGTCCCTCTCGTAGTGGATTATACGAAGATGGTAATCGGAAACATAGAAGAATACTACAACCGTGTGCCAGTTTTCAAGTTGAGGGATGTCGTGGATTGCCATGTTGATGGTATTTGGGGTATAAAAAATATTGCCGAATATCCGCTTGAAATCAATTATGAGAAGGGATATCTGAAGAGGTACAAGACTGGGAAACCTAACACGGAAGGATACGAGCGAATGCCAATCAGATATGAGAACGACAGAATCATGCTTCAGGTTGAGACTGTTATTGGCGGCACAGTGATCAGGGGCTGGTACTTGATGGACACAGGAGCCGGCGGCTCGGTCGAATTCACATCGAAGACCACCAGTGAATACAGACTTGACACCATCAGTAGCAAAAGACATTTCATAGACTGGTCCAATTACGGACTTGGCAACAAAAAGCAGGAAGGGATAGTGAAGATGATGTCGGATCGGATTGTGTTGGGGAATGATACCTTTATAGAGAAACCCGTCAAGTATATTCCTGAGGGGACAGGCGCTTTTGGCGACAAACCTTATCTTGGGATTATCGGCAACGATATTTTGTCAAATTACAATATGATTGTCGATGCTAAGAACAGTGTGCTCTACCTCCGCCGTTTCGCTTCCGATGAAGCACCGACCCCAACTTACGACTATTCATTCCGAAATCGTACAGACATTGGATCTGGATGGATTGTATCCATGCTTTACCGTGACGGAGAAGCCGCTAACGCAGGAATGGCTTTGGGCGACACTATAAAAGCCGTCAACGGGAGACCTGTCTCGGACTATTCCTGGGAAGAGGAGCACAACCTTTCTGACACACCCAGACAAGTTCTGGACATTGCCGGCACCGATGGGCAGGAAAAGCGGATTGTGTTGGAGGCGAAGCTATTGTGGTGACATTGCGGCTATCGCCTTGTGGGTGCCCTTCGGGACTGCTTTATGCTTTATTACTAGGTGGTGTTCAAAGCAGAGCGCAAAGATACACAAATTCAGGTATCGGAATCAGACTGCAATATTTTACATATTTTCAACAGGTCAAACTGCGATATTTGTACCAACTCCAAAAGTAAAAAAAAGTGTATCTTCGCGGCACAAAACAAGAAAGCATCATCATGCGCAAAACCACCTTACTTTTGGCGTTTTTAGCCATTGTGGCGTGCGGCGGGGCACAGGATTTCCTTACGCCAGAATCATACGGAATATATACTAGCTACAAGCACGGAGACGAGACCTTGTTCAAGCTAATGTTTCCGGAAGATAAAAGCGGAAATGTAGTTTGGAATGTGAATTATAAGACATTCTTTCTTTGTGCGCCCTCCTTTTCAGCAGAATTCGCGCTGGAAATTGGTGAAGGCCAGTTAATATTGACCAGAGCAAACCAGAACATTTATATGGCTCTGAGCAGACATCTACAGGATCGACAACCCAACCCGTTGAAAGTTGTTTCCGTGGATGTCAAGAAAATGTCTGTTTCTGAAGATATTTGCGAAAGATTATCCACTCTTTTCAAGTTCGCCACCATGACGGCCACGCACTTCGAAGAGAAACGTCTCGGGTTCGACGGCACCTCCTACTATTTCAACCACAGATCAAAATTGGCGTCCGTATGGCAACCGGAAGATGGGCGCACCGCTCGACTAGTTCTCATGGCCATCCGTCTCTGCGACGCTGTAAAACTTCAGGACACGGCCATACTAAACAAACAGATGGAGGTGTGCAAGGCTTTGACACAAGAATACGTAAGAGAACTTCCAGACCTGTATTTCAAACCGATTTACGGAATTTACCGACAGGGTGACACTCCTTATTGGACGTGTCAGACATACTGTGAAGAATGCATTAAACTCAAGTTTCTAATCGGCACGACAGACAAAGACACTTGTGCGATGATAGCCGCCAACTACGTGGACAGCCTCTCGGTTTGGTCGCGGGAACTTTCCATGATGTATGACCGACCAGAATTTCCGACGGTAATCATAGACAACGACCGAGACACCGCTATCTGCGAAGCTAGTACATACAATAACCGCGTAATCCGAACCATCACCATCACAGAAACCTACTGGCGCCGAGAGGTAATCCTTCCCGCCGCGATACTCCCGCCAGGACAATACTATTTTGCGGAAGGAGAGTGGCGGAAACAGTAACCCAAAGCCATGCCTACAACCAGCCATACCATACGCATTGACCTTCACGGCATGTACGTGGAGGATGCGATGGATTTTCTATTTTTGCATTGTCATTATGCCTAAAATTTTTTTTGTTATGATAAAGAGACTGAATTACACCCTACTACTCGTCGCAGTGCTCGCCTTTACCATACAGGTGAATGCACAAACGACAACATCCGAAAACACATACAAAGGCTTCAACATTACCGCGAACGCCACAGGAGGTGTGTGCAGCTATCTGTTTTGGTCAGACACCTACATACAAGCGGGCGGCGGAGTGGGCTTCCGATACGACTTCAGTCGATTTTGGGGAATCTACACCAGTTTGGATTATGAAAGTGTTTTCAAACCGGCGAACAACGAGCATTACCGTTTCCTGAGGATTCCGATTGAAATGGAATTCCACACCCGGCACTTTTACGCCCGCGGCGGCCTTTCCTTCGGCATCGGGTTAACCGCTTGGACGGCAGCAAATGCCAAAGAGTGCTTCAACATAGGCGAGACAGTGCTCGAACTCGGAGGTCGTATCCCGTTGACCACCCATGACATCCTCACAATTGGGGTCAACACAAACGTATCGGTGGGTTTCGACAAGGTCTATTTCGATGGTATTGCCTCTCCTGGGCTAAGCCCCTCGCCCCCTCGCTTCGGTGCCTGCATAAGACTCGGCTACGAACACCGTTTCTGACATTACAACCATCATTCATAATTCATAATTCTTAATTCTTAATTCCCTCTTCGATTCCCTCATTGTCAATCTTCATCATCTTGATGAGGATGTCATATTTCTCGATCGCCTTGTCGTGGTAGAAGATGCCGAAGATGGCCACCAAGAGGGAGCCTATAAGGTCGAGGACGAGGTCGGTCATCGTATCGCGCAACGCGGCATGACCGCACAAGGGGATGTCCTCGGTGGTGATAAGGGAACCGGTGGTGGAAGCCATGAACTGCTGGGTGTTCGTGCCGCTGATGCTGTCGTAGGTGTATTCGATAATCTCCCAACAAGCACCCATGCCCAAGGAAAACATTACTAAAAAGAGGGCCAAAAAGTACTTGTTGAAGTAGATGGCCTTGTCGTTTCCCGCCATGATGACGTGGATCAGCCACAAAGCAATCATGGAGAGGAGAACGCCTGAGAAACCGTGCAATACGGAGTCCCACCAGGAGAATTTGCCGTAGAAATCGAGACCGTCGCCGAGCACCAATGCACAGAAGCAGAAAAGGACGATGACGATGGAGAGCAGGGCGGGAACTTCCACCTTGAAACGCATCCGCAGGAAGCTTGGAAGCTTGAGTACCAGCAACATGGCCAGATACTGGCCGCCACGGAATGCAATTTCCGCCCAGGTGCTGTTACCGCGAAAAATCAACATCCCCACATTGAACACGGCCAATGCGAGCGTCACCCAGAACGCCACATTGTTCAACGTGTGCAACCGCTTGATCCGTTGTCTGTACTTAGGTTCAATTTCCTCCCAACTTGCCGTTTTGGTCTCTTTTTCCATAATTTACACTTTTCGAAAACAAAGCGCAAAAATAAGAAAAAATATGACAGGGCTCGTGCAGATACGCGAGATGTGTGGAGATTATTACACCATCCTCGTCCTACCTCAACGTTGAGGTCAAACGCCAACGCCCACTGCCGTATGTCTTTACATCATAGCCGTTTGCGGTGGGCAGCCAAACCTCAGCGGTGGTGTTCGCGGGAATGACAATCTCCCACTCGAATTGGTCGCCGTCGCGTTTCCACGAGCTTTGGATGTCGCCGGAAACGGATTTGTACGTACAGTTTACGTAATCCAAACCCTCAATGGGATAAGGTTTCAGCTGAATTCTACGGTAACCCGGTTCCAAGGCACGGATGCCAGCGAGGTACTCGTACTCCCACAGGATCAGGTCGCCGAGGAGCATCACGTGGTTGCCGGAATTCATCGACGGGTCGGCGGTGTTGCCGTTCCACAGCTCCCAGATGGTGGTCGCGCCGTTGCGCACCATGTATCCCCAACTCGGGTAGGTGTCGTTAGTGGCGAGTTTCAGCGCGAGGTCGCCACGACCGTAATCCGTGAGCGTGCGCATCAGCTGCTGGATGCCCACCACGCCACAGGAGACGTGCCCGCCGAAATCGTTTTCTGTCTTGTTGACAATATTATCAAAAACATACTTTTCCCACGTCGTCGGTACCATGCCGAAAGCCAAGGGCAGAATGTTGGCCGTGACGCTGCCGTTCTCATAGTTGGCGGTTCCAGCGTCAAAATTCAGG
The DNA here is from genome assembly GCA_900317715.1 of uncultured Bacteroidales bacterium. Lineage (GTDB taxonomy): Bacteria > Bacteroidota > Bacteroidia > Bacteroidales > WCHB1-69 > F23-D06. The sequence goes on from ONHS01000015.1 coordinate 51,152, forward strand.
CCGTTGTAGGCGTTGGCGGAGAAATTCGCGTCAAAACGGAACTGTTCCGCATCCTCCGGCAAGTCTAAAAGATCTGCAAACCGGGCCATGATTTGACACAGATAGCAGTAAAACGGGGTTGAGATAGCCGCCCCGTAAGTGTTTCTCAGGATATCTTTCGAGTGAATCAGCTCTGGCGACTCCGGCGGCACGCACCAGTCCCCGTAACAGTCGCGGGTGATGATGCCGTCTTCGCCGTAAGTGTTGGCCATGTGTTCTATCCAGCGTTTCATCGCGGGATAGTGTTTTCGAATACCCTCAATATCCCCATAACGGGTGTAGAGCATGTCAGCCACGGTGATGAACGCGCCCGGCCAGGTCATGTTGTCGGTGTAACGCCGCCAGTACGCCGGACAAACATCCGACAGCGAGCCATTTTCCCATTGGCTGTCTTCAATGTCGGCCAGCCATTTGCTGTAGAGCAGGTGGTTGTCGAAAATGTACGACTCCCCGTAGCAACCCGTGGTGTGATCGCCGGTCCAGCCCATCCGTTCATCGCGCTGCGGACAGTCGGTGGGCATCGAGCGGTAATTGCCCCGGATACCCCAATAAGCATTATGATACACCTTGTTGATTATCTCGTCAGAGCACTCGAAATGCCCTGTCGTCCCCATTCTGTCATACAGCACCAGCCCGAACGTGTAATTCAAGTCGGGTGCCTCTCGCAATCCGGAAATCTCCACATAGCGGAAGCCGTGATAGACAAATTCTGGCTTCCACGCCACATTATGAATTGTGAATTCTGAATTATGAATTACATACCTGTCCGTGGCTTCGGCCGCACGAAGATTATCCACAAAAAGCAAGCCATCCGGATTGAGGGTCTCGGCAAAACGCAATGTGATGGTATCGCCTGATTGCATTCCATTCGCCTGTATGGCAAAAGCACCTACCATATTCTGTCCCATATCGACCATCCACTTGTCACCTCTTTGATATATTCTTTCAGGCATCACCCATTCTTGACATGCAATATTGGGGTTGGGTTGCGGCACCAACTGGCCTCCTGGAGCATCCACAAGCACAGCTTTTTCCCACGAAGAGTCATCATAGTTTGGTTCCAGCCATTTCCCAAGGGCGTAATTCTCATCGTATGTCTCGCCATCAAACTCATTGGAGGTGCGGATGGGACCTCGGTTGGTGATATGCCAGCTTTCGTCGCTGATGATGCGTTCTTGGGTGCCGTCCTTATAGGTGATTTCGAGTTGCAGAATCATGCGCGGTGCCCCGAAGTGCATGATGTGCGTGAGGCCGCCCCATTCTTCCTCTTCTTTGTTGTAGCGCATGGTCATGTAACGCCCGCCCGCAAGGGTGATACCGATGGCGTTTCCCTTGCCTGCACGCAAGAGATCCGTCACATCGTAGGCGTTGAAATAGACCCGTTTGCGATAATCGGAGAGCGCAGGCTTGAACCAATCTTTTTCCCCGATCGTCCGTCCGTTGAGACCAATACTATATTGTCCCAAACCGCAGACATAGAGCCGTGCCTCTCGCACCTTCTTTTTCAGCGTGAACTCTTTGCGGAGGTAGCGCGCCGCAAGACGGGTTTTCTGAATCAGGGTGTCGTCATCATAGTCGTAGCCAATCCATTTCGCACTCCAATCATCCTGATTCAACAAGCTGATTTCAAATGAGTTGACATCACTCTCGTTGAAAGCGATCCGTGTTACGGGCTCCATTGTCGTTTGTACATATTCCCCGTCTCGATAGTGTTTCACCATGCCCGTATCCTTGTACGTTATTGAGGTAATCACCTTCCAATAAGCCTTGTCGCGGCTGTGCAGGGGTTGACCACCGTATGGGATGTAGAGCATCTGGTCAGATGGGATGGTGCCGGAATCCCAGAGATCGCCCTTTTTATTGCGGGCATTTTCTTCAGTGGAAGCCACTATAATGCGATAGGAGGTCTGCCGCTCGTCAAAAGTATTCCCATATCGGTACAAGGTTGTATCGGTTACATAGTTCCAGCTGAACCTCGGCTGGTCGGTGGCCAGCGGTTGCGAACCGTCTTGCATTTCAACCGTAGGGTTGGCGATTCTCACCTGCGCAACGGCGTTCCCGAAGGCTAACAACGCCAAAAAAAGGAGTATCAGAGGGTTACTTTTCATTGCAAAAGGACATTAGTACGAAAGTCATGGCAAAGATACACCTTTTTCTGATTACCGAAAAAAAAAATCCGTAATGTTGTATAAAAAGAGTATTTTCGCGGCGTAAAACAAGAGAGCACCTTCATCATGCGCAAAACCACTTTGATTCTCGCTTTTTTGGCCGTTGTGGCGTGCATCAGGGCGCAAACAGGTTGGCCATTTCATTGCGACACCACCGGCATCTCCATATTCAATGCCATAGTGGACGGGAAGCCTATGCCAGCCACTTTGGTCTATTGTTCGGAAGACAAACACAATCTCACCTACGAACTCCGCCAACCTTTCATGGAGAACGACACCCAATTCATCCGGAGAAGTTATCAGTTTTACAAATGCGACACCTGCAGCACGTATGACACCTGTATCTCCAGCTTCTATTGGTGTACACATTGTTTAGAACAATTTTTAGGCAAATACTCAAACGAACCCGATTTCAGCGGGACAGAATGGTACACCTTGGGAGCCGAATATCGTTCTTATAGAGAAAATTTTCCTGACCTGACCCTAACACAGAACAACCTCGGAAAGATGCCCAGAAACTGGTTTTGGGTAAAAAGGTTTCAAGGCAAATATACGGTGACCAGCGATTACCCTTACCACAAATTTTTCACAGATTCATTGATAGTGCATTACGGTATGGAAGCGTGGTTCAATCCGCTTCGTAAAGTAAAGGAATTGAGCGCAGGGACGTATTATTACGAAGATGATTATTACGATCATGAGATATCGGGAATGGTAAAATCGCAGAACTGGTTGCTTCCTTCGATTTTGGCAAAAGGTCTTTATGTGGAAACAACGCTTCTGGCGGACGGCACACTGACGCAAGAATTGGTAACACCCGAAGAGAATTTGCAGTATTTCGATTGTATCAATTCGAAATTATGTGATTTATGGTATTTGGATTATGACACTGTTGATTATGATGCGCACACCGATCCTGCTCTGATGGCGGAGATTCGCAACTTGCAAAATTCCTTAAAAGAACGGGAGCACAAAGGAATGAAAAAGGCCGAAATCGAAGAGAATTCTGCGGAACCGATTTTCGTGGAAAATATTGAACTGTTCCCGGACGATGGAAGCTCCCCGGCGAAAAGCTTCTCCGACACCGTGTCAGGGGAGCCGCCGGTGATGTTTGCAGAAGAGATGCCCGAGTTTCCGGGCGGCCCGGATTCACTGAAAGCCTTCTTAAGACAAAATCTGAAGTGGCCAATAGAATATGGCTGCTGGAACGGCACCGTGTTGGTGGAATTCATCGTCGAGGTTGACGGCTCCATCACCCACCCTCGGGTGGAAGTGTCGCTCTACAAGGATTTCGACGAGGAAGCCCTGCGGGTCATCAAGTTGATGCCCAAATGGAAACCAGCCCGCGCCCAAGGAAAACCCGTCCGCTGCTACTACAAAGTCCCTGTGACATTCAGCATGTAAAGACCCATCTTATGCCCACAACCAGCCATACTATACGCATTGACCTTCACGGCATGTACGTGGAGGACGCGATGGAACTCCTTCGCGAGCGGGTGGCACACGCCCCACGCGGAACGGAGAAGATCGTCGTGATTCACGGTTACAACCGGGGGGCCGCCCTGAAAGAGGCCGTCCGCAGGTTCCGCGCCCCACGGGTTGTGGAAGTCGCCCCGTCATTCCTGAACGAGGGCGAAACCGTGATATGGCTGAGAAGTTGACGACTAAAAGCACATGCAAAAAAAACGTGAATGGTTACAGCGGTTGAAAAAATAACTATTTTTGCTTCCTGAAAGAAATTGATTATGCCCAAAGTGAAAACCAACAAGACCAACGCCTGCCGCATTCTCGACCAGAAGAGTGTCGCTTATGAGCTGATTCCCTACGAGGTGGACGAAAACGACCTCGGGGCGCAACATATTGCTAACCAGCTGAACGAAGATATCAACCAGGTTTTCAAGACATTAGTGCTAAAAGGCGACAAGACAGGCCATTTCGTGTGCGTGATTCCCGGCAACGACGAAGTCGATCTGAAGAAGACCGCCAAAGTGACGGGCAACAAGAACTGCGACCTCATCCCGATGAAGGAGCTGCTGCCCCTGACCGGCTACATCCGTGGCGGCTGCTCGCCCGTGGGCATGAAGAAGCCCTTCCCGACCTACATCCATGAAACATGCGAGCTGTTCGACTACATCTACGTCAGCGCGGGCGTGCGCGGACTGCAGTTCAAAATCGCCCCGCAGGACCTCATCGCCGCCGTCCCCATGACCATCGCCGACCTGACGGTCAGCATTTTGGGGCAGTAAACTCCGCACACCTTATAAACTGTAGAGACGCAATGCATTGCGTCTCTACAGCCAACCTATCACAACCCCTTTTTCGAAAATCACTTCTTGTTCTCAACCGCAATTTTGTCAGAAGTGATACTTACTACCAGTGTGTTGTCAGGAATGGTGTCGATGGTATAGTGAGCGATATGAGGTACCTTATCTTTCGGAGTGCCGCTTTCACCGAGAGGAGGAATCATCTCAAAAACAAAGAAGAACGGCATACTCAGTTCGTAGCGCACAGGCTGACCATCCTTCATGGCGGGCTTGCAGGCGGGTGCAGCGCGAAAGGCACGGTTGATTTCTGCTATATTGGCCTCATCCATCTGTCGGATTATTTCGATCATTTCTTCTCGGTTCACCGATTCGTTTTTCTCAAAGAAAACACGTCCGAGCACAAGGCTGTCACCGTTGAATTGACTAATCCGAAGCATTCCCACCTCTCCCTTTTCACCGATCACAGGGTACCATTTGATGTGGGTCGTATCCAATTCTGCGGTGAGAATACGTCCGTCTTTCTCCACAATGAAACGGACCATATATTGTCCTGAAAACTTGTACTTCTTAGCCAATTCAGGATACTCTATAGTATCGAAAATATTGTTCATAAACTGCTCGATGCCGCCAGGGAACTCCGGCATCACATCCGGATTCTCACAGACCGGCTCATCAATGGTCACTTCCTCTCCTGCCAACTCATCGGCGACCTCCTCTTTCGGATGACAGTTAACCAACAAGAGTCCGGCGATGATGGGAACGAGCGCGAGCAGCCACCAGGCACGAACTTGCCCACGCACAACTGCTTGTACAGCAGCTCCAAGTAGTCGCGGCGAGAGGTTCCGCACGAGAGCACCGCCTCATCGGCCAAGTATTCGTGAACGCAGCTCAACTCCTTGGCATAGAGGTAAATGACGGGGTTGAACCATTGCAGCACCCGCACCGCTTCCGTGAAGAGCAGATCCCACGTGTGCCGCTGACGGATGTGCGCCCGCTCGTGACGCAGCACCTGCTGCAACTCGCTCTTTGTGAACACTTCCGGATTCACGAACACCGAGCGCAGGAACGAGAACGGAAGGTTGCCGTCGGGAACACCCGCACACACATGTCGCCCGTCGAAAGCTCATCCGACAACACACTGCGTCGATAGTAGCTAACAGTTTTAATGAGCTTGACGACCAAAAGGATAAAGGCCACTCCGCAACCCAAAACATATCCCCACCAAAGCAAATCCCTAAAAGCGAACGCTTTATTTGTCTCAGTTGCTCCTGTTGTCCCAGTTGTTATGGTTGTCGTTGACTCATTTGTCCCAATTGTCGTTGATTGAACCGCTTCTGTTGTCATAGTTGTCGCAGTTGTCGTTGATTCAACTGCATTTTCAGCATCATCTTCTTGAATCACTGCTGGTTCTTGTGGATTTTCAAAATACTGCGCATAAGGTTGCGCTACAGCGGTCACACGACTCGGCACCTCGATGGAGACAAACGGTATCAACAACGAAAGCACCAATGTACCCACGAGATAGAAGCGGCGCAAGCGGAACAGGTTGCTCCGGCGCAAGGTCAGACAATAGAGACCGAAAAACAATGCCATAGCGATGGCGGAAAAAAGGATCGTTTTCATGACTATTCGGTTTTTGAGGGTGAATCATTTTGCGGAACGGCATCGATCATCCTGCGGATGTCGTCCAGCTCTTCCAACGTAATATCCTGGTTGTTAGCGAAAAAGGAGACCATTGACTTGAAGGAGTTGTCGAAATAGTTGCGCACGAACTGCTGCATGAACGACTTCGAGTACTGTTCCTTGCTCACCAACGGGTAGTAGCGGTTCGACTTCCCGAAGGTCTCGTGCGACACGAACCCCTTCTTTTCGAGAATGCGCACCACGGTCAGCATGGTGTTGTAGGCCGGCTTCGGTTCCGGGAAATTGGCGATGATGTCGGCGGCGAATCCTTGTTTGATCTGCCACAGCACCTGCATCACCTGTTCTTCTGCTTTGGTTAATTCTTTCATATCCTTATATTTTATTGGTTAATGTTCATCGTTTTTCATCGTCTATTCATCGTATCATCGTATCATCACATCATCATATCATCGCATCATCGTCCCATTCATCGTCCCATTCATCGTCAAAACGACGCGGCAAAAATACAATTATTTTTTTAATCGTACAACGAAAAAATTAGTTACATATTGCGTGGTATGAAAAAAAAATTTTTTTTATGAAAATGTTGTGGATCGAATTGGAAATAATGTATTTTTGCAGTATTAAAAACAAAATTAAAAATTATGGAAACAAATATGCAATCCCCCCGTAGGGGCGTATCGCATACGCCCCAAGCGCATACGCCCCAAACACATACATTTCACCACCGCCGTAGTATCAGATTAAAAGGATATGATTATTCCGCCGATGGATTGTATTTCATCACCATTTGCACAAAAGAGAGAAATCATTATTTCGGTCGAGTCATTGATGGCAAAATGGTTTTGAATGAAAGGGGGCAAATCGTAAAAAACGAATGGTTAAATACCATCAACGTAAGAAAAGACGAGGTGATCCTTCATGAATATATCGTTATGCCCAATCATTTTCATGCCATTATCGAAATTTGCCGTAGGGGCGTATCGCATACGCCCCAAATACATACGCCGCAATCACATACGCCGCAATCACATACGCCGCAATCACATACGCCGCAATCACATACGCCGCAATCACATACGCCCGACGACGGCCTAACAACATCAGATAGAGGCGTATGCGATACAATTGATAGGGGCGTATGCGATACAATTGACAGGGGCGTATGCGATACAATTGACAGGGGCGTATGCGATACGCCCCTACGGTCACCGTCAAAAACGTTGGGGTCAATTATTCGGGGATTCAAATCCGCCGTGACAAAACAAATCGGATTTCCGGTATGGCAACGAAATTATCATGAACACATAATCCGAAACACAAACGCATTTACAAAAATCTCAAATTACATCCTAAATAATCCCGCACAATGGCACTGTGACATGTTCAACAACGGTTGATTAATAAATTGCCAATTGGCATAACGACTTAAGTGTGTCAAACGTTTTTCTTATCTTTGCCACTCTAAATAAAAACAATGATGAAAAGAATTATTATCGCCGTATTCTGCTGTTTATCAGCACTTTTCGCATCCGCCAACGACGGCGTGTTCTACGCTTCCGGCAACCAGCTGATTCCCATTACGGAGACTGAAATTAGCGTGCAAAAAGAAGTGCTGACCATCAACCGGGTGGGCGACCATCTGGAGGTCACCGTCTATTACGAATTCTTCAACCCCGTGGGTGAGAAGGAGCTGCTGGTCGGGTTTGAGGCGCAGTCGGCCTATAACGGCAAGGACCCCATGACCACGTTCCCGAAACATCCCTACATTCGCAACTTCAAAGTAGTGGTGAATGGCAAGCCGCTATCCTATGAGGTGGCAAACGTTCCCCTATCCTACTATGACGACGGCAAAATTGTCCCTAACACCTATGTTCGCAATGGGCGCATCGAGAGCTGGACACGCAAGCAGTGCGAGGATTCTATAGCCGCGTGGGAGGATGTAGCCGTCCCCTTCGACTACGTCTATCATTTCAAGGCGAAGTTCCGTCCGGGACTGAACATCATCCAGCACACCTACGACTTTGACCTCTCCAGTTCCGTGGAGGAGGAGTTCTACTTTCCCTACGTGCTGACGGCCGCCAACCGATGGGCCAACCACCAGATTGACGACTTCACGCTGAATATCAACCTCGGCGAGCACGTATCGTTCCATCTCTTCCCGGAATTTTTCAAAAATGCCGACGAGTGGAAAATTCTTGGCAAGGGTAAATACACCTTAGACTCCACTTGGGGCTTGACAGACGGAAAAGAGGCCCCTGTTTTCCACGTCCAGCAGGGCGGCATCACCTTCCATAAAGCCAACTTCCATCCCGATGGGGAGCTGCGCATCAGCCAACGCCGCGATTGGTCAATCTCGTCCTGGACATGGTCCGGAGAGGACGATGATTTCTCTGCTGAAGACATTTTAGGAGCCCTCAAAGACCAATACATTCCGATTGTACTTCCTGACGAACGCACGAAAGAAGAGACATATTACACAAGATTCTCACCGGAGCAACGCCGCATCCTCAAAAACCTGCCCTTCGCTTACCAAGGCTATATCTTCAAGGACAAAGCGTTACAGGACTTTTTCGAGTCATGTGCATGGTACCTCCCGAACCCAGACTACAAAGGCGACATGGAGGGGTTCACCGAGGAGGAGAAGAAATGGGTGGAGTTCTGGAAATAGGGGCATGATTATGAAACGGTATCGGCATTGTTTTGGATCACGCTGTGCGGCGCGGCGCAGGAATTCCTCACGCCAACTTCCTATGGAATGTATGGAACCAGCAATATCTTTGAAATCCTTCTGACAGGCAACAGCCCGAACAAATCAAATCACAAGAAGACTCCGATGGAAGGTTTGTACTTGAAGACTTTTTACATTAGCATTCCGTCTTTCTCGCCCGAATACGCACTAATCATCGAGAAAGACAGGCTGGTACTGAACAAGGCGACCATCGGGATTGGGTTTTCCTTGTATGCGAAAGAGCGAATGGAGGAGTCCGATTTCAAAAAGTTGGGGAAAGACATCCAAAAACCGTTGATCGAAGCAGCTAAATCGCTGGACACCAAACCCATCAAAAGCTATACTCTATCTATTTCAAAAGAAATAAGTGACCAACTTACCACCTTGTTTGAACATGCCACTGAGACAGCAACCTACCTTGAACCCCGTATGCTCGGAAACGACGGCACCATGTATTATTTCAACAACTGGGGACGGTTAGCTTCGGTTTGGACTCCATTCGGTGGTCGCACATACAAATTAAGAAAACTGGCCGACAGTCTTTGTTTTGCGGTAGAACATAACGACATAGACGTGCTCTATCGGCAGATGGAGCTGTGCAAAAGCCTGAATATGAGCTTTAAAAAAGATTATCCACTATTATATTTCCAACCTGAGGGATATTATTATTCCACCAGGAAAGATAAAGGCCCCTGGCACTGCGGCACAGAGAGTGTCAACAATTGCATAAAATTGGAGATAAAAAGTGATACCGCCGTCGATCTGGACATCTGTAAATCCTTAATAAGTCCCTATTACGACAGCATAGCCGTCTGGTCTCGCGAGATCTTTCTAACCAACGATCGGACAAATTATCCGTCAGTCATTATCGACAATCATGCGATCATTCCCGAATGCGAGGTGAAACTATACGACAATGGCTACATCTCAACAACCATCACAATCCCCGAAAAGTTATGGCGGCGCAATGTAATCCTGGAGGCCGCGCAACTGCCACCAGGACGATACTATTTTGCGGAAGGAGAATGGCAACAACAATAATCCAAAAACCATGCCCACAACTAACCATACCTTATGACAAAGATTAAAACATAATGCGAATATGATTTTTGTTACGACCCTTTGATCTGGTATTTTTGCCTAAAAAATGACAGCTTTGTGCTCCGACACATCGGCTATTATCTTCCCGAAAACATCCGTAAAGGAAACTTCAAAGATACCGTCCCGAAATTTCCATTTCCGACAAATAATGAATGAAATTTCAACATCCGTCATATCTTCTTCTATTTTTGTGTATTTTTGCACTTTCTAATTTTACAAGACCATGCCCGAGATCACTCACTTTTACGGAATCATCATCAAGATGTTTTACAAGCCTAAAGAACATAACCCTGCACAAATCCATGCCCTTTACAATGAACACGTGGGAATCTTTAATATCCATTCTATCGAAATGACCGAAGGAGATTTACCCAAGAAAGCACAAGCCCTTGTAAAAGAATGGATTAACATGCACAAGGACGAACTGATTAAAATGTGGAACACTCAAGAATTAACCAAATTACCCCCTCTCGAATAATATGATACCAAGGATAAAAACAGTCACAGCATTGGACGATTACATGCTCCGCATCGTTTTTGACGACGGTGAAATCATGTTGTATGATGTCAAGGATGACATAGCCCATATCAAGGCTTTCAAAGAATTGGAGACAGAAGAAGGCCTTTGGGGGAAGGTTCGGTTAGACACCAGCAGAACTTGTGTCTATTGGAACGACCGCATCGACCTTCCCAGCGACACGCTGTACGAATACGGACAATCTGACTTCAGCGGTCACATGGTGGCAGAAGATGCCCCACGCTATAACGAAGAACAATCCATCAAGAAACAACAAAAAGACTTATAATCAATAGATTATGGAATCCATCAAGAAAATATTCAAAATCGGCTACGGACCGTCCAGCAGCCACACCATGGGACCGCATCGCGCGGCCGAAATCTTCAAAGAGAGAACCCCCGACGCCAGCGGCTACCGCGTGACCCTGTACGGCAGTCTCGCGGCCACCGGCAAGGGCCACTTCACCGACAAAACCATCATCGACGCACTCGCGCCAAAACCCGTGGAAATCCTCTGGAGACCCGACATCCAGCACACCTTCCACACTAACGCCATGCTCTTCGAGGCACTGCGTGGCGAAGAGGTTACCGACCAATGGAAAATCTACAGCATCGGCGGCGGCGAGCTGGCCGACGAGAACACCGTGATGGACAAGGAGGAACGCTACGAGGAGAACACCATGGCGGACATCGTGAAACACGTGGAGAAATACGGGCTGAACTTCTGGGAATATGTGGAACAACACGAAGAATCCGACATCTGGGACTTTTTGGAGGAACGCTGGGAGGTGATGCAGAAGACCATCGAAAAAGGCGTGCTGAACAACGACGGAGTGCTGCCCGGCGGACTGTACGTGAAACGGAAGGCCACGCAATACTACGTAAAGGCATTGAGTTACAAGGCCTCGCTGCAGGGCCGATGCCTCGTGTCGGCTTACGCTTTGGCCACGGCGGAAGAGAACGCCTCGGGCGGTAAAATTGTCACCGCGCCCACCTGCGGCTCGTCGGGCGTGCTGCCGGCGGTACTCTACCACCTCAAGCACAACCACGAATACACCGACAGATTCATCCTGAAGGCGATGGCCACGGCAGGGCTTTTCGGCAACATCATCCGCACAAACGCCTCTGTATCGGGGGCGGAAGTAGGCTGTCAGGGCGAGATCGGCTCTGCATGCGCGATGGCCGCCGCAGCCGCCAACCAGCTCTTCGGAGGCTCGCCACAACAGATTGAATATGCCGCCGAGATGGGTTTGGAACACCACCTCGGACTCACCTGCGACCCCATCTGTGGCCTCGTGCAGATTCCCTGCATCGAGCGCAACGCCTTCGCCGCCCTCCGCGCCCTCGACGCCAACCTCTTCGCCATGATGTCCGACGGCAAACACCTCATCAGCTTCGACAAGGTAGTGAAGACCATGAAACTGACCGGCAAAGACTTGCCCAGCTTGTATAAAGAGACGGCATTGGGCGGTCTGGCGATTGATTAAACCCTGTAGAGACGCGCCATGGCACGTCTCTACATAACCGTATTCGTAAATTATTCATTGTAATGAAGAAAATATTCATTTTTGCATTGTTATTGTCCGCCTCCATCGCATCGAACGCACAAGGCGGTTGGTTTTTCGGAGGTTCGGCTGGCCTCGGATTCCGTGGCTATTTCATTGGTTCCGGCGAGGTCTGGGTCGGCTATGAATTTAACGACCGGGTTGCTTTGGGTTCTGGAATAGGAGCCGTCATTTGTGCGGGTCGGGACAATTATTTTGCCGTAACGGGCATTGCCGAGCCTTTCGTCCGCGCCTGCGTGTGGCACAACGAGAGCATTTTCGTGGATCTTTACGCATTGGGAAGTTTCGAGTTCACAGACGAGCTCAAACTCTGCCAAGTGGGATTGCGCCCAAGCCTCCGTTTCCGTGTCAGCGAAAACGTGGACATGGCCGTCGATCTGGTGGTGTTAGGTGCGCAATACAGCCCTGAATACGGGTGGAGTCCCTCTATCAGTTTATCCTCTTTGAACGGAGGTTTCCGGTTGGCGTACCATTTCTGATCGGAGCGATCAAGACGTGAGACGTGAGACGTGTGACGTTTGACGTTTGACGTTTGACGTAGGACTATACGAATGTAGGGACGCCACAATGTGACGTCCCTACATTATTATCAAGGCTTCAATAACCTATAACCATTTTAACCTTCCACTGCGGCAATTACCGCTTCGGTGCGCTTGCGGGTTTCCGGCACGCCGAGGATGTTGATCATGGTGAAGAGTTCTGGACCGCGTGCGGCGCCTACGATACCGATTCTCAGACTGTTAAGGACGGCGCCCATATTCCATTCGTTGGCTTTGATGTGCTCCATCACGCGGTCGTGGGCAGCCTGCATGTCAAAGACCTCGTCCTGCTCTAACAGCTGGAGGATGACACGTAACTTCTCACCCGTGCCCTCTTTCCAACGCTTTTTCAGATCCTGCGCACTGTACTCGGTCGGGGCCACGAAGAAGAAGCCGGCCTGCTCCCAGAATTCGCTCGGGAAGGTGAGGCGCTCTTTTATCACGTCGATGACCTTCAACAAGTAATCCTCTTCATAACTGATGCCTTTTTCATCCATAATCTTGGTGAAATAGGGCAACAGTTCTTGGGCGGATTTCATCTGGATATATTCGTGATTGAACCATTTGGCTTTGTCGAGGGAGAACTTCGCACCCGACTTGCTGATTTTCTCCAATGAGAAGAGATTGACCAGTTCGTCCAAGCTGAAGATTTCCTGTTCGGTGCCGGGATTCCAGCCCAGCAATGCCAACATATTCACCACAGCCTCAGGCAGATAGCCTGTTTCGCGATAGCCAGAGGAGACTTCGCCGCTCTTGGGGTCGTGCCACTCCAGCGGGAAAACGGGGAATCCGAGACGGTCGCCGTCGCGTTTGCTGAGTTTGCCGTTGCCATCGGGTTTGAGCAGCAGCGGCAGGTGGGCGAACTGCGGGGCCTCCCAGCCGAACGCCTTATACAACATCACGTGCAGCGGGGCGGAAGGCAGCCACTCCTCACCGCGAATCACGTGCGTGATCTTCATCGTGTGGTCATCCACGATGTTGGCCAAGTGGTAGGTCGGCATTCCGTCGGATTTATACAACACCTTGTCGTCCAAAAGGTTGGAATTGATCACCACCTCGCCACGAATCAGGTCGTGAACGTGGATGTCGGTGTCGGCGGGATATTTGAAACGCACCACGAAGGGTTCGCCAGAAGCGAGCCGTTTCTCGGTCTCTTCCGCGCTCAAAGTCAGCGAGTTGACCATTGACATGCGGGTGGAAGCGTCGTACTGGAAGGTCTTCTTCTGCGCCTCTGCCTCCTTACGTTTGGCATCCAAGCGTAAGGCTTGTACATCGGTTTGCGTTCCGACTGTTTGTAGGGACCGTATTCGCCGCCGATACCCACACCTTCGTCGAACTTAAGTCCGAGCCACTGGAAGGCCTCGATGATGTATTCCTCAGCGCCCGGCACGAAGCGGGTCTGGTCGGTGTCCTCAATACGAAGGAGGAACGTGCCGCCGTTTTTCTTGGCAAACAGGTAGTTATACAATGCGGTGCGCACGCCGCCAATGTGCAGCGGTCCCGTGGGACTGGGCGCGAATCTGACTCTGGGTTTCATATTTTCCATAAATGATTTATGTTCATCAAAATTGGCCGCAAAAATACAATTTTTTGCATCAAAAAAAATGTTATTTTCGCAGATTCATTATAATGTGTTTCTTCGAAAAAATATTTTTTATAACAAACTAAATATCAATAAAATATGGCAATGCAAGACAAGATTAACGAGTTGCTTGCACTTCGCGAGAAGGCTCGTTTGGGCGGCGGTCAAGACAAGATTGACAAACAGCACGCCAAAGGCAAATATTCCGCGCGCGAGCGCATCCTGATGTTCCTCGACGAGGGCAGCTTTGAGGAGTTCGACATGTTCGTGACTCACCGCTGCGTCAACTTCGGCATTGAGAAGGACAAATTCCTCTCCGACGGTGTGGTGACTGGCTACGGCACCGTGAACGGCCGTCTGGTGTATGTTTTCTCACAGGACTTCACCGTGTTCGGCGGTTCTCTTTCCGAGACCTTCGCTGCGAAGATTTGTAAGGTGATGGACCAGGCCATGAAGGTTGGCGCACCCGTCATCGGCTTCAACGATTCCGGCGGAGCACGTATCCAAGAGGGTGTGAACAGCTTGGCAGGTTACGCTGAGATTTTCCAACGCAACATTCTGGCTTCCGGCGTGGTGCCGCAAATCTCCGCCATCTTCGGACCTTGTGCTGGCGGCGCGGTCTATTCTCCTGCATTGACCGACTTCATCATGATGGCCCAGAACTCCAGCTATATGTTCGTCACCGGCCCGAAGGTCGTGAAGACCGTCACGGGTGAGGACGTGACCACCGAGCAACTCGGCGGCGCTACCATCCACTCCACAAAATCCGGTGTGGCACAATTCTCCGTTCCGGACGAAGAGACCGGTATCGCTTTGTTGCGCGACCTCATTGGCTACCTGCCTTCCAACAACATGGAAGAGCCTCCGTACGAGCCCACCGAAGACCCCATCAACCGCTTGGAAGACAGCCTCAACTCCATCATCCCTGACAACCCGAACCAACCTTACGACGTGAAGGATGTGATCAACGGCATTGTCGATGACGGCAAGTTCCTCGAAGTGCACGCCACCTACGCACAAAACATCGTGGTCGGTTTCGCACGCTTCAACGGCATGGCCGTGGGTATTGTCGCCAACCAGCCGAAATGCATGGCCGGTGTGTTGGACATCAACGCTTCCCGCAAGGGTGCCCGTTTCGTCCGTTTCTGCGATGCCTTCAACATCCCGTTGGTGACGTTGGTCGATGTTCCTGGCTTCCTGCCTGGTACTGGTCAAGAGTACGGCGGCATCATCCTGCATGGTGCGAAACTGCTCTACGCTTACGGCGAATGCACGGTACCGAAAGTTACCGTCATCTTGCGTAAGAACTACGGCGGTGCATACTGCGTGATGAGCTCCAAGCATCTGCGCGGCGATGTGAACTACGCATGGCCTACCGCTGAGATTGCCGTGATGGGCGGCAGCGGCGCAGCTGAAATCCTCTATGGTTCTCAAATGAAGAAGATTGAGGATGCTGAAGAGCGTCAGAAATTCCTCAACGAGAAAGTGGAAGAGTATCGCCAGAAATTCTCCAATCCTTACGTGGCTGCCCAATACGGCTACATCGACGATGTCATCGAGCCGCGCAACACCCGTTTCCGCGTGATCCGCGCCCTCGAATCGTTGCGTAACAAACGTCTGGAGAACCCGGCTAAGAAACACGACAACCTGCCCTTGTAATATGTTCGTTGTAGAGACGTTGCGCGCAACGTCTCTACATTCACAAAAACCAATAAATTAGAAATTTATGAAGTCAATTTACAGATATTTTCTCATCCTTGCGGCTCTGTTCGTCACCACGGCCACCTTTGGGCAATCGGTGCACGACCTGCGCCTCAACGAGATGATGATCAAAAACGTGGACAACTATGCCGACGAGTATGGTCGTCATGTGCCGTGGGTGGAGATTTTCAACACCGCCTACAACACGGTCAACATCACCGGCTGTTATCTCACCGATGACACCACGGGACTGGCTGCCGCCGGCAAGAAAGGCGGCGTGATTCCGTCCAAGTGGTACAAAATCCCCACGGACCAGAAAATGTACATGCCCCAGCGCAGCTTCCTGATTTTCTTCCTGGATAACTCGCCGCTGTACGGTCCATTCCACACCAACTTCACGCCTGCGGAGTCCCGCACGCGCTACATCGCGCTCATCAATGCCAATGGTAAAGATCTGCTCGACATTGTGGAGTACCCCGTTTCTCTGCGCGACACTTCGCTGACCTTCGGATATGTGATGGATGGACAGCGCGATGCCACTGCTTTCAAGAAAGGCACTCGCGCAGCCGGCGAACTGGCTTTCCTCAAAGAGTTCACCCCCAACTCTTCCAACGAGACGGAGGCTAAGATCTCCAAGCAGGACAAGCTGAAACGCGATGACCCTTACGGCATCGGTATGGCTCTGATTTCCATGGCTGTTGTGTTCACTGCATTGATTATGATCTACATCATGCTGAAGATCTTCAACTACGTAACCCGCCGCGCCACCCAGAAGTCAAAAGCGCAAGAGCAGGCTGCAACTCCTGCGAAAGCGATGGCTTCCAAAGCAGGAGAGGAAGACGACGATACGGTTGACGGTCCGACTTGCGCTGCTATCGGCACCGCATTGCATCTGCATTTCGGCAGCATGCACGACGAGGAGAGCGAGGTCATCACCATCAACATGCCTTCGAAACACTATTCACCTTGGGCTCAGAAAGAGCTGACCATGAAGAGAAATCCCAGAAGATAATCACCAAAATTAAGAAAAAGAATATGAAAACCTATAATTTTAAGATTTACGGAAATAAATATGCCGTTGAAGTCGGTGAACTTGAAGAAAACACCATCGAGGTGAATGTCAACGGCACGCCCTACAAGGTGGAATTAGACATGGAGCTGAAACCCAAGACGGTGAAGCCCGTGGTGAAAGTGGCCGCTGCTCCTAAGGCACAGGCTGCCGCTCCCGCACAGAAGGTGGCTCCCGCTGCTCCCACAGGTGGTGGCGGCACCCTCAACTCTCCGCTGCCCGGCACCGTGCTCGACGTGTTTGTGAAACCCGGCGACGCCGTGAAGGTCGGCCAACGTCTCCTCCTCCTCGAGGCTATGAAGATGGAGAACAACATCGATGCGGACCGCGACGGTGTGGTGAAAGAGGTGAAAGTGAGCAAGAGCGACGCCGTTATGGAAGGTCAAGTGCTCGTTGTGTTTGAATAATAAATTTCATCATTAAAAGATTGAGATTATGTTAGAATTTTTCAAAGAAGGATTATTGCAATTCCTGAGCTATTCCGGTTTCGGAAACTGCACCTGGGGACATATCATCATGATATGTATCGGCTTGGTGTTCATAGCTTTGGGAATTATCAAGGAATATGAGCCGCTGTTGCTCGTGCCCATCGGCTTCGGTATCATCATCGGTAACATCCCGTTCACCGATGGTCTGCAAGTGGGTGTGTATGAGAACGGTGCCGTGCTCAACTACCTCTATTTCGGTGTGGTGAAAGGTTTCTATCCGCCATTGATCTTCCTCGGCATCGGAGCCATGACAGACTTCTCGGCCCTGATTTCCAACCCGAAATTGATTCTCATCGGTGCAGCCGCCCAGTTCGGTATCTTCGCCGCTTACATCACTGCCTTGTTGCTGGGCTTCACCCCCATGGAGGCTGGTGCTATCGGTATCATCGGTGGTGCTGACGGTCCTACCGCCATCTTCATCTCGTCCAAGTTGGCTCCGAGCATGATGGGTGCTATTGCTGTGTCGGCATACTCTTACATGGCTTTGGTGCCGGTGATCCAACCGCCTATCATGCGCGCACTGACCACCCCGCAAGAGCGCCTCATCCGCATGCGCCCGCCTCGTGCCGTCAGCCATCGCGAAAAAGTGCTCTTCCCGATGATGTGTATCCTGCTCACCGCCTTCCTCGTGCCTACGGGTCTGCCGTTGTTGGGTATGCTCTTCTTCGGTAACCTGTTGAAAGAGAGCGGCGTGACGAAACGTCTGGCCAACACCGCATCGGGTCCGCTGGTCGATATCGTGACTATCCTCATCGGTCTGACCGTCGGTTGTTCCACGCAGGCTACCAACTTCCTGAGACCTGCCTCTGTGCTCATCTTCATCTTGGGTGCCTTCTCCTTCGTGATCGCCACCGCTTCCGGTGTGCTGTTCGTGAAGTTCTTCAACCTCTTCCTGAAGGGCGACAATAAGATCAACCCGCTCATCGGTAACGCCGGTGTCTCCGCCGTGCCTGATGCAGCGCGTGTCTCCCTGGTGGAAGGTCAGAAATACGACCGCACCAACTTCCTGCTCATGCACGCTATGGGTCCGAACGTGGCCGGCGTCATCGGCAGTGCAGTGGCCGCAGGTATCTTGTTGAGCTTCTTGTATTAAGACGTGTGATGTGTGACGTTAGTATGACTGAACGGCTTTAGTTACACATCAAACATACAAATAAAAAAAGGTGTCGGGAACGGCACCTTTTTTTGTTGAGGGTTATTTTAGTCATTCTCTCGCTAAAAAAAATATCAAGATGTGAGACACAGGCATCATTTCCTGCGAAATTTTACCTTAATAATTTAACAATTAGAATTTTAATTGTTAAATTATTTTCTATTTTGCTGATAATCAGACAAAAAGAAATTTCGTCGAAACTATTGACAAATGGCGATTTTTGTATTATATTTGCCGTCTGAAAATATAGTATCAACAAAACATTAAACCAATGGAACAGAAAAATCCAATCGAAGAGGCCCGGAGATATGTGGCCAATGCAAAAGAGATCATTCAGAACGCCAACTATGATCCAAAACTTAAAATCTACACTGACAACAAGTATGTCAAGACAGCGGGCAACATTCTGTGGTGCGGTTGTTTGGTTGCAATGGATGCCGTGCTAGATATTCCTAGAGGCAAAAGCCGCCCGTCAATAGAAAAATACAAGGAAGCCGCAGGAAATCGTGACAAGAAACTGTTAGCCGCCATTGTGGGTGGTTATGAAACCATGCACTTGTACATGGGCTACGATGGCGTACGCGGGAAAAAAGTATGTGATGCTGGCTTTGATTTCGCAAACACCATTATCAACCGTTGTGCCAAGCTTTACCCTAAAACGGCATGCGCATAAAAGTACATTTACAGATTAAACATTGAACCTGCAAAAAAACAACAGAAAACATTAAGGATCACTCCGCCAAGGCGGCGCACACTCGCTCGATGTCCTCGTCGGTGGTGTCCCAGGAGGTGACCAGACGGATTTCGTCGGCAGACTCGTTCCAGTAGTAGAAGAACGTGGTCTTGGACAAACGGTCAGCAACGGAACGTGGGAGTCTGAGCAACAATATGTTAGCATCAGTGCGTTGCGTGAAGATGTCGCCTCGCAAATCGATGATGCGCTGCCGTAACTTCTGCGCCTGCGCATTGGCGTGCGCGGCATTCTCCTTCCAAATACCCTTCTCAAGATAGGCGATGAACTGCGCACTGAGATAGCGCATCTTGGAACTGAGCTGCGCACTCTGCTTACGCCAATACTTGAGATTCGGCAGCAACTCGGGACGCAACACCACCACCGATTCGCCCATCAGCATACCATTCTTCGTGCCTCCGAAACTCACGATGTCCACCCCACAATCAGTGGTCATCTCTTTGAACGTCTTGCCCAGTTTCACAGCGGCATTGGCAATTCGCGCACCGTCCAGATGCAAGTACATACCGAACGGATGGATATAGTCGGCAATGGCTTTGATCTCCTCGCACGTATAGACCGTACCCAATTCCGAACATTGTGAGATATAGACGGCCTTGGGTTGCGAGTGATGTTCGAAGCCCCAGTTAGTAAGATGAGGCTCAATCAGTTGCGGAGTAAGCTTACCATCGGGCGTAGGAATACTGACCACCGCCGCGCCCGTCATGAAGGCGGGAGCTCCGCACTCATCCACCGCAATGTGGGCGGTTTCCGCACAGAGGATGCTGTTGAACGACTGCACGCAGGCCCGCAACGCCACCACATTGGCACCCGTACCGTTGAACACGGGGAAAACCTCAGCTTGCTCACCGAACTTCTGCTTGAAAATGTCCCGCAGACGAGCGGTGTAAGTATCGTCACCGTAAGCGATTTCGTGATCAATATTGCATTGGGCAATCGCCTCTAAAATGGCGGGGTGCACCCCCGAATGGTTATCACTGCCAAAACTTCTCATAATTCAGATTTTTTCGGCGGCAAAAGTAACATTTTCCTCTGAAATTGTAGAGACGCGATTCCTCGCGTCCCTACAAAAATCATTTGAATATCTGTTTTCACTTCAATCATTCCTTCTCTTTGATGCAACGAACGCTGTACCCCAAACCCGAAAGGCTGTGATTCATCAACACTGCATCGCAATCATGACGTACGATGGAGGTGTTGTTTACCGTCTCATAACCAACATTTTGCGTGGACCAGAAATAGGTCTCTGAGAGCAGCCCTTCATAACGATTTCGGGCACCGTTATAGTAACCAGCAGGCAATGCCGTGAAGCCCGTACTGTTGTCTCCACCACCGTCAAGCCAGTACAGCGGTGACTTCAGCGCATGACTTCCGTAGGCATTCAGACCGATGTATTTTTCAGACGTGGGCAGGTACCAACCCGCCGGACAGATTCCCTGCACATGTCCGTACCCATTGTCCACACCATCGCGGATAGCCGCCTCGTAGGTGTATAACCGCCCATACGTCGCCACATTCGCTGCCGTATCGGGGTACTGCAGGCTCACATACGCATATACATTCGCAATCGCCTCACAATCACTGTATTTGGTAGATTCGAGATTGCGTTGGGTCCAACAGTCGCAGCCAATGCGCACCCCATGATAGACGTTGCCCTCGCAATCCACCGCATCGGGGCACTTCGGGTAGGCAATGACAATATGTTGCTCGCACGTGTCAGTGAAACCGCAAACCGCATCTGTAAGCACCCATGTAATCACATTATCTCCTTGATAGAAAAGAAGATCGTTGGGAATATCATTGGAGATGAGGAACGGCCACTCCTCCTCGCAAAGAATCGTAGGATCGCCTATCCGATCGGGATAAATCTTCATCGCACAGTCGCCGAAGGCCAGCGTGTCGTAAACGCTAGAGGGACATGAAATGGAAAAATCTGTAATGCAAGGACTTACATTCAATTCCAGCACAACAATACTGTCGCAGCCGTTGGCACCGGTAAGGGTGTCGTGCCAATCGTAAAACCCAGCCTCTTCAATGTTCTCAAAAACGTGATACTCGACCACAACCCTTTCATCTTCAACTTGATACAGGAAAACTTCTTTTCGTATCGTGTCGCGGCTCACCTTTAGCGGTTTGACATGCAAATACACCAAACTGTCGCAACCTTCTATCGTCTTCATTTTCAACACAAAATCAAACTTTGGACTCGAAACCGACAAAATTTCGATTAAAGTGACATCCGAAGAAGATACAGACACTTGGTCACCTTCGACCGAAATAGTTACTTCAGGGCTTAAGTCGTAAGGAATAGTAACGGAATTCTCATATAGACAAATAGTTACCGTATCGTATGCTTCGTATGTAGGCAAAATTGTCAGGTGCAAATAAGAGATTGTATCCACCAATACTCCATTCATCGCTTTCTGACCTGGAAACTCGTAATATCCTGACATTCCGAGATATTCGGGAAGCGATTGCTCGTGCCATTGATAACCTTCCAAATTATCACTCCAAGAGTATTCGGATGTAAACGTGCGACCGCAAATGCTATCTTGATGCAACGACTCAATAATCAACACAATGGTAGAAATGCTGTCACAACCATTTGAACCCCTGAGTGTATCGCTTCTAATATAGGCACCTGCTGTGGTAATATCAGAGAAAACATGTTCGTCAACTGTAATTTGTCCATTCTCAACCTGCTCAACGAACACATCGTAATATGACGTATCTCTCATAACCGATGAAACATCAACATGCAGATACACCAGACTATCGCAACCATGCACCGTCTTCATTTTAAGAACGTAATCATCCGATGACGTTACAGACTCCACCGTCACTTCTTCAGAAAGGGAAACCACGGACAGATGACCGTCATCCATTCGTAAGCTTATATTGGGATTTTGGTCATAGTTCATTTCGGAAACCGTTTCATAGAGGCACCATTTCACAGTGTCAAACTGCTCATACTCAGGCCAAATGGTCAAATCGTAATAGGCTATCGTGTCAATAGTTCCATTGTCCGTCACCTTGCTGCCATGGTGTTCGTAACGCCCTGAGATTGTACCTGGGCGAAACAGGGTATCGAAAGGGGCAAAATAGTAATCTTCATGGAGCGAACACAACGAATCCGCATAATAAGTGTGATTGTCCACCCGCAACATCAACGTAATCACACTGTCGCAACCATGCATCGTATTCATCCGACTGTGGAAAACATAATCTCCTGGAACAGAGACATCTATATTTGAGAACAAAGCGTCCGTAGGGGAAGTGTAGGGTATTTCCGAGACTTCCGTCTGCTCATAAATCGTGTCCTTTTCAAATGTTTCATAAACCTCAACCTCTTTCGTAATCACGACAGTATCAGACAGATACACAATCAAAGCATCATAATCCGATGTGGTGGGCGGAGAAACTTCCATCACATTGTTCCTTGGCGCATCCGCCCAAAAGGCAATTGGTTGATCCTCATAATCCCGAATCAGACGTATTGCAAATGATTGATTCAGCGCATAGGATTCCACTGTCCCGTCTGCATGAAAAACAAGCAACGATCTTTGATACGGGGGCACCGAGGATGTCCAGTGATCCTGCTGTAACAATGCCGAATAATCACCTCCCGCAGCTTCAAAAGCATTTTCCAACATTGGAAACAGGCCATAAATCAGGCGCATTTGCATCGCATCCGGGATATACCAATCACTTCCAACAGCATTTACGGCCGCAACCCAATTGGGGTTTCCTGTATTTTTCAATGATTGCGTGACATTCTTTCCATAATAGTTCCAAGAATCAAGCGTGGTGGAGTAGGGAAAATCTTGTGCATAGCCCAAAAGCGATGTTGGAAGATAACCATTCGAATGAAGGGCGTACACCGTATCCATGTCATTCAACGCTACCACCCAGCCGCTATTGGGGTTATCCGCATCTACATAAAACACCACACCTTGAGTACCATCATCAAAAGTATAAAGATCACCTACCTGACGTGTTTGACCATATATAGTTTCAGAAATGCTCCATACTCCAACCAACATCAGGAACAAAAATGTTTGTATAATTGTATTTACTTTTTCCATAATCAGCTTATTATTAGTTTATTAGATTTGTTTCACAAACAAGCGCAAAATCAGAAAGCAATGATAGGACGAGTTCCATATTGATTATTAATGGCTGAAGATTCGACGCCTCCATGATTGGAAATAATCCATGCGTTACCATTGTTGTAAACCGTGGAAGTCCAATAGCCCGATGAGGACATCGGCATCACATTGGAATTCTGTTCTGCCAGCTTCCGCAGTGTCCGATTCACCTTCAAACGATTGATATACAACACATTCATTTCTCCGAGTGAGGGCATATACCAACCTTTGGGAGCGGATCCCACCTGTAAAGTGTTGGCATCGTAATAGAAACAAAACTTAGCTGCCGGAGCATGGTGTTCGAAATTCGCATTGGGTGCGGCATCCACGGCATTCCGTATCCGCCGCGTGTTTGTCAAACCGTCCATATCCCATAGCGCGGACTCTCGGGAGCTTTTTGGCAATATGGATGTACTTCTCATCGTCACGGCCATCGGCTGAGTGCTTTCCGATAACGCCACTGCCAATCCGTGGAGACCCAGCATATCCGTTTCGAAGACCACTCCTTTAGCCGTTTTGCCGCTGACCAAGAAGGAATCTATCGACAACAGAGCACCGTCAGTACACAACACATCCCCAACTTGTCCCGTTCTCGTCACCAACATGGCACGCGAACGTTTACTTAATCCACTCACATCCACTGTCATGGTGGCAGTGTCCCCTCGACAGACGTTTTCCGACTCAACATGCGCATCTAAAATCGTCAATTTCAGTATTTCCAGGCTATCACACCCATCTGGACGCGAATATTGCACAACATATTGCCCCGATTGATTGTAAAGACTGTCATGCCAAAGGAATGTTCCACCGTGAAGTACCGTGGTCAGCACCGTGGTATCATGGATCATCGGCGGGTTCACGAAAAGTTCGAAAGTCACGGCAGAATCGCAGCCATGCTCTCCCATTCCAGGGTAATTCTTTGTAAAATAGTAAATTCCTGCTTCGCGAATGGCCGCATTCAGCACCTCTGATGATGCTAATTCGGGGACAATTCCGTAGGGGTCATCGTATGTGCGCGTCTGGCTTTGGCAGACCTCATCGCGCAACACGGTCTCGTGTTTCGGCCACACATCGGCTATGGCCACCCCAGGCGCACACTCCACCACCGCGCTCCAACCAGCCGCTGAAATCTTACCACTTGAAAAGCGAAGTGTGAGTGCTTTCCCCGATGAAATCACCATTCCTGGATTCCAACTGCCCGCAGTTAGGTCCCAAAGCAAAGAATCCGCATGCAACTCTTCCCCTGTGAAAATCTGCAGATGTGAAGTCTTCGACAGCGCCAGTTCCTCAAAATGGAGAACGATCGGCCTGCCGTCGGCGGAACGGAAACGATGCACCGCACTGCTGAGGGCTGGATAATGTCCTTCAGGACCTCCGGCATCAAAGAGACGTACTCCTTGGCCACATTCCAAAACCGTCGTCCCATCTTGCATATCCATCTCTCTGGATACCAATCCGTTGATTGTCGGGCATTGGTTTTCTGTTTGCAACGCTACATAGAGAATCGTTCTCTGTGTGATGGCTGACGTGTCATAATACGACCATGCTTCGTTGTCTGGCATTGTATCGGTCTTCAACAGCTGGGTAAGCGCATAATCCGAGTACCATTTAAGAAGGTAAGGCTCTGACAGCGTGGCTTTTGCACTAAGTTGCGCATCGCCGCCGTGACAAACCGTGTCGTAGGTGGTCAGCACGGTGCAAGCCGAAAGCACATCCGTACGTATGTGTATGTACGCGGTGTCCGCCGTGTCCGCGTGCACATACGCGCAACGCCCATCATCCACCATAACGGGATAGATTTTTGCGTCTGAAAGGGTTGAGAAGAGGTCGCGCACCGTATCGCCCGGAGTAGCAGCATAACTTCGGGTCGTGATGCCGCTGCCATTCGAAAAGGCAACCTCAAAGCGCACTTTGTCCACATCCAATGGCGTGGTGGGCACGAAAAGCACCTCCACAGAATCCCCTGGACAAACCGTAGCATCGGGGGCTACTGTCAGGTGGGGTGCTTCCTGAACGGTCAGAAAAATGCTGTCTGACAGCTCTTGTGCACACTGGTCGTATAATATCACCACTTTGTACCAACCACTGTTTCCACCACGCGGAATGTGGACGTATGGATCCGATGTTGTAGCGTGAAAACCGTCAGGTCCAAACCATTCATAACGCAGCACCTCACTGATGGAAAGTGCATGCACCTGAATCGTAGTGCCTTCGCAAGTAGAATCGACCGTCAAGCCATCATCAAACCATACTTTTTTCAACTCTGCCAACGTTCTCGGATAAAAATTCACATGGAAATATGAAATACAAGAATCTGATATCAAGCAAGATAACTTCTCATTTGAATGCATTGGTACATTCAAAAACACACCCGTATTATTCATCCCCAAGACCTCACCTTGTCGGTTAGGACGACTATACAATATATAGGTATAAGGTTTCGTACCGTTTTTCCCTTTCACATACGCATTGCCCACCGTGGAAGACGAGTCGCAGAGCAATGCTATTGCATATTCGAACTCCACCGTTTTGATACCGACTTCCAGCGTGTCATACCTAACCATTGATTCACATACAGGGATGGAATTCATATCATCCGGTTTGAATTCAAAAATGTACTGACCTGGCATTGAAACTCTTACTGGCGTATTCAGGCTAAAGGAGGAAGTGTTAACATGACTATTGTGCGGTGCTTGAATCACCTTTATGATAGGGTTGACAACACTCTCCACCGTATCTACCCTATCTTCAGATGCATACCTTCTATATAACGTTCTCAAATATTTTCCGGCCGTATATTCCATGTACATATTGCCGCAATCCTTTGTCACAATGTAAGCCGGATCCTCTAAAAGATCCATTTTTATATAATAATTAAATTTAGCTTCGCATTTCAGCAAGAAAGAGTCGCAAGGCGTAACCACCTCAAACCAATAGGGCCCAGTTAAGAGACAATAATCCCTTATTGACAACGATCTGCCATCATACTTTCCTTCAATAATCGCTCCATTTTCCACACGGTCGCGAGTAATCTCCCATCTTTCGGTTTCAGGATCATACACAGCCTCGAAATTGTAGAAATTATGATCCGGACTATGCACCAATCGCACTTTTGTTGAAATGGGTGGAATGGTGACCTGCGACGGCAATTGCGATATGGTCACACTCTGCATATCTCGACAACAATACTGAGATTCCTTGCTT
>ONHS01000009.1 GCA_900317715.1 uncultured Bacteroidales bacterium
AAGGACAAGCGACAACCTGAATCAGTCGCAAATTATTAACCCGTCAACTCGGATCAGTCGTAAGACTAAAAAGTGACAACCTAAATCAGCGAATCACAAGTATATGGCAAGCCCATGAGCTTGCCATATACTTGCCATATACTTGCCATATACTTGCCAAAGGCTTGCCAAGTGCACTTTAAGGAGTTGACTTCACAGTTACTCATTAACACAAAGTAACCAACATTCACTCACCAACACGAAGTCACCAACATTCACTTAAAATTCGTACCTTTGCCGCCTGAAACAAACGAAGACTATGGCCTCCCTCGGACAACTTTTCTGGTCGTTTTTCAAAATCGGGACCTTCACCATCGGTGGCGGTTATGCAATGATTCCGCTGATGGAGAAGGAGCTGGTGGATCGTCATGGGTGGATCACCAACGATGAGTTCATGGAAATCATCACGCTGTCGCAAACGATGCCGGGCATCTTTGCGGCCAATATGGCCACCCATATCGGGTGGAAACTGCGCGGTGTCCCCGGTGCTGTCATCTCCGTCCTCGGCAATATTCTGGTCCCCATTCTCATCATCCTCGGACTGGCTGCAGGACTCCATTACCTGCAAGGAAACACCATCGTAGAGGCTATTTTCAAAGGTGTGCGTCCCGTGGTAGTCGCACTGATTGCAGCTCCCGTTTTCCGTATGGCCAAAACCGCACGTATCTCCCGCTACAACTTTTGGATTCCCATACTCGCCGCACTGCTGATCTGGCTGCTCGGTATCTCTCCCATTTGGGTGATTCTCGCAGCGGGGCTTGGCGGATTCATATATGGTAAATATCTGGAAAAGAAGGAGGTGTCTTCATGATTTTCTGGAAACTGTTCTATACTTTCTGCAAAATCGGCATCTTCAACTTTGGAGGCGGCTACGCCATGATTGCCCTGATCCAAAACGAGGTGGTGGAAAAACAGGGTTGGATGACCTCCGCGGGCTACACATCCGTCGTAAACGCCGGCTATGACCCGTTTTGGGGCGTCGTGGGGGCCTTCCTCGCCTCTTTTTCCGTGATTTTGCTGCCGTTTATCCTGATGTTGCTCATCAGCAGCTTCATCTTGAAACACAAGGAACACTATGTGGTCAAATCCATTATGTCGGTACTGAAATTGACGGTGATTGGGCTGATTGCCGCTTCCGCCATGCTGCTCGTCAGTCCAGAAACTTTCGGTTCCTACGCAGACAGTCCGTTGCAATTTTTCCTAAGTATCGGATTGTTCGCCGCCGCCTTCTTCGCATCCCTGAAATGGAAAACCAGCCCGATTCTGCTGATTGTGCTGGCGGGAATCATAGGACTGATCGTGTATAGTTAGCAGTTAGCGAGTCTTAGTTAGCAGTTCGTAGTTAGTAGTTAGCAGTTGGGGCGGGCAAGAATAATCAAAACACCATCCAAGTTTCACGAATATTGTATATCTTTGCAGCGGTTATTTGAAAACCTTAACTGTTTATGAATGAGTTTATTAGAGGTATAAAACGCGGATTTCCCATCTGTTTGGGTTACATTCCCGTTTCCTTTACTTTCGGGTTGATTGCTGTGAAGATGGGATTCTCGCCGGCGCAGGCTACGCTCATCTCCCTGACCAACATGGCATCCGCCGGACAATTTGCCGGCATTCGGTTAATTGAAGGTGGTGCACCCTATATCGAATTGATAATCACCACGTTCGTCATCAACTTGCGCTATTTCCTGATGTCGCTTTCGCTGTCGCAGAAGGTGGCGCACGACATGCCATTTTACAAGCGAGCCATCATGGCTTACTGTATCACGGACGAGGTTTTCGCATTAGCGGCGATGGAACCCGAGGAGGTGTCGTTCCCATTCTTCGGTGGACTGATGCTGACTCCCATATTAGGCTGGACCTCAGGTACTTTGCTTGGCGCAGTCGCTTCAGGACTGCTCTCCCCGATGGTTCAGGGTTGTATGGGCATTGCGTTGTATTGCATGTTCATTGCTATCATCATTCCGCCCGCCAGAAAGAGTCGAAAAGTGGCTTTGGCAGTGGTCGTTGCCGCATTCCTCTCCTGCATGTTCAAATATGTACCTGGACTCAACCAACTGTCGAAAGTGGGTGGTGGCGGTTGGGCTATCATCACAGCAGCCATTTTAGGTGCTGCCATCTGCGCATCCATTAAAGAAGTGAAACGTCGTCGTAAAGCCGCTAGGGCAGAAAGGAGTGTCGCATGAACTACTTGTATGTCTGCATGTTCCTGATGTTCCTGACCACCTACCTGATTCGCGTGATTCCCATCGGGTTTGTGCGCAAGAAGATGGAAAACCTTTGGATTCAGGACTTTATCTATTATATTCCGTTCAGTGTGCTGTCAGCCATGACGTTCCCAGATGTCCTTTATTCCACAACAGCCACAGGTTCAGAACCGCATATCTCCCTTTCTGCAGTTATCGCCACTTTGGTCGCCTTGGTATTGGCATGGCGCAAACGCGGCCTCGTGCTCGTCGCCATCGTCGCCGTACTGGTCGCCATCGCCGTAGAAATGGTCTTGGCGTATGTGTAATGGTTAGAAAGGCAATAGGGAATAGGCACACGTCAAAAGTCTAAGTTTAAGTTCTATGTCTAAGTCTAAGTCCTTGTAACAACCCCATCCTTTTCTCGCCAGTGCCCGCCCCAACTGCTAACTACTAACTGCTAACTGGCCCGTAGTCCGTCTCTTTCCAGCAGCGCGTCGATTTTCGGTTCGCGCCCGCGAAAGTTGACGAACATCTCCATCGCATCCACGGAGCCGCCTTTGGAAAGGATCGTTTCCAAGTAGCGTTGCGCGGTTTCTTTGTTCATCACGCCCGTCTCTTTGAACAATGCAAAGGCATCCGCTTCCAGCATTTCCGCCCATTTGTAGCCATAGTAACCGGCGGCGTATCCACCCGAGAAAAGATGGCTGAAGGTGGGACTCATGCACGTTCCCGGCACCACTGGCAGCACCTCAACCGTATCAAAAACAGAACGTTCCAACGCCCGTACATCGTCCACTTCGGTGGCAGGCATCGTGTGCCACATCATATCGAGGTAGCCGAAGGAGAGCTGCCGCACGCAAAGGTAACCCGCCATGTACTGGTTCATCTTTTTGAGCTGGAGGACGTATTCCTCGGGAATTAGCTCGCCCGTTTGATAGTGGCGGGCGAAAGTGCGCAAGAACTCCGGTTCGGTAAGCCAATTCTCGTTCAGCTGCGATGGAAGTTCCACGAAATCGCGGGGGGAGTGCGTACCCGAAAGGGAAGCGTATTTCACCTCCGACAACATGCCGTTCAGCGCGTGCCCGAACTCATGCAGGAAAGTGTTTACTTCGTTGAAAGTCAGCAAGGAAGGTTGCTCTGCCGTCGGCGGGGTGAAGTTCATCACCAGACTCACCCACGGACGCACATCCTCTCCATCGGCATTCACATACTGGTCGCGGAACTCGGTCATCCACGCGCCGCTGCGTTTCGTGCTGCGCGGATGGAAATCCAAGTACAGCACCGCCATGAACTTTTCGCCGCGATAGACCTCAAACACCTGTACATCAGGGTGATACGGCTGAATATCCGCAGACTTCTCAAAACGAAGCCCATACAACGTCGTAGCCAATCCGAAAACTCCGTCAATCACCTGATTCAGCGGGAAATAGACTTTCAACTTCTCCATATCCAAGCTGAACTTCTGCTGACGTAGTTTCTCCATATAATAGCTCAAATCCCATCTTTCAAACGTACCTTCAAAACCTTGATTCTGAGCAAATTGTTTCAATTCTTCGATTTCGCGTTTGGCTGCAGGAAGCGCGGCAGCTTTCAACTCATCCAGCAAATGATAGACATGATCCAGGTCTTTGGCCATACGGTTGCGCAACGCATAGTTGGCATAATGATCATAGCCAAGCAGATGCGCAATCTCTTCTCTGCACTTCAGTATCTCCTTGATATTCTCGCAGTTATCAAACTCATCCAGGTAGGCTTTTTTGCTGGAGTGCATATAGACCTCTTTGCGCAACGAGCGGTCGTCGGCATAACTCAGCACCGTATTCACGTCGGGCGCGGAAAGGTCAAAAACATAGCCTTCCAGCCCCTTGTCTGCCGCTTTTTGCGCAGCAATGGCACGAGCGCTCTCCGGAATACCGGAAAGCCGCAGAGAATCCTTCTCCACGTGGACAAACCAAGCATTCGTAGCTTTCAAACTGCGCTGCCCAAAGTCGAGCTGACGGTTGGCCAACTCCAAACTCAACTCGCGAAAACGCTGTTTGTCAGATTCCGGCAAATTCGCACCGCCGGCCACAAAAGCGTCATACGTCTTCTTCAACAACAGCTTTTCCGCTCCTTGCAACGCCTGGTCGCGCTGCTGTTGCTCGTGAACGGCTTTCACGCGTGCGAACAATCCAGGGTGCTGATAGACCTCGTTTTCGTAGGCCACCAACAGCGGCTGCACCTTTTCCGCCACCGCATTCATCTCATCATCTCCATTGCATTCCAAGATGTTGAAGAAAATGTCCGCCACGGTGCTAAGGCGTTCTCCCGCACGGTCGAGAGCCACTATAGTGTTCTCAAAATCAGGAGATTCCGGATTATTGACAATACGCTCGATATCCTGTTTGGCTTCGAGAATAGCCTCTTCAAACGCGGGCAGATAGTGCTCGGTTTTGATGTCGTTAAACGGCGGTGTCTGCCGCGGGGTGGTCCAGGGTTTTGTGAAAGGGGTCATTGGGGGGGTTGGTTTAGGGGTTAGGGTTTAGGGTTTAGAGTTTAAGGTTTAGGGGGGTTAGGGGGTTAAGGGGTTAAGAGGTTAAAGGGGGTAGGGACGTCATATTATGGCGTCATTGTCAGTTTTTGGGGATAGAGATTATGTCTAAGTTCTAAGCAAATAGCCAACATCAAAGCAAAAAAGAGACGCGGCACGCCACGTCTCCATATATATTATCAATAAAACATCATTCAACTATTTGATTCCCAGTTCGGCTTTCACGGCGGCGGTGAGGTCGTCAGCGTCGTTGTGGAAAGCACAGAGGGTAACATCAAAGACGTAGGTGTATTTGTTGGCTTCAGCCACTTTCTTGATGGCAGCCAACAGTCTGTCTTGGAAGGGTTGCAACAGTTCGAGTTGCTTACGTTGCATGTCCGCTTCGCTGGAGGACACAAAATCCTGCAAACGGGCGTAGAGTTTCGTCAATTCATCCTCTTTCACCTTGAGAATGGCGGAAGAAGTGGTGGTGTTTGCCAGATTGGCATATTCAGCCTGTTTGGTCTTGAACTCGTCAGCCATCTGCTTGCCAACTGCTTCCAACTCCTGCTGATATTCAATCAGCGCTTGCTGGGCGGTGTCAATGCCGGGCATGATCTTCATGATTTCGCCGTAATCCACATGACCGAATTTCGCTTTTTGGGCGTGACCGGTCGTGAAACAGAGTAATGCGGCAGCAATAATGATCAGGAACTTTTTCATCGCTTCAATTATTTAATGCCTAACTCTTTCTTCACCAGCGGGGTGATATCATCGGCAGTACCGTAATACAACAAAATTTTCGTGTCAAAAATGTAAGCATAACCATTCGCTTTGGCCACTTTGTTGATGGCTTCCTGAATGGCATCCTGGAACGGTTTAGCCAATTCGTACTGCTTGTCTTCCAAATCTTCTTGAGCGCTGGCTTGGAATTCCTGAATACGATTACCAAGGTCCATGAGCTCTTTTTCGCGGACTTGACGCACTGCGGATGACATGGTGCCCACTTCGCGATCAAACTTCTCCTTCTTGGTTTGATATTCGTTCATCATATTCTCATACATGGACTGCAAATCCTTTTGGAAAGCCTGCAGCTTAATTTGCAGAGAGTCAATGCCAGGCATCACTTCCAAAATCTCACTTGAGTTCACATGTCCGTATTTCTGGGCGTGCGCAGCCTGAACGGAGAACAATCCGGCAATAGCCAGAATCATTAATACTTTTTTCATCGATTTCTAATCTTTATGTTTTTGTACTGTTAATTAATCGTCCATATCATTCGTCAGGGAAATACCCATCTTTTGGAGCACTTGCTCGTTGATATCCCATTTCGGATCAGCATAGATGATGGTTAAATCACCAGCGGTATCGAAAACGAAGGCGAAACCTCTCTCCTTGGCGTAGTCGTTCACAGCATTAATCACACGATCCTGAATCGGTTTCACCAATTCTTCACGTTTCTTGAACAAGTCTCCATTTTGTCCAAAACGCTTCTTTTGCAGCTCTTTAGCCGCTTTTTCCTGTGCGATGATGGCATCTTCGCGACTCTTCTTAATCTGTTCGGGCAGCGTGATGGACTCCACTTGGTAACGTTTATACATAGAGTCGATGGTAGCGAATTTGGCTTCAATTTCTTTCTGCCACTGCACTGCCACACGGTCTAATTCAGCTTGCGCCTCCTTGTATTCAGGAATTTTCGAAAGAAGATATTCGGAATTGATGTACGCATATTTCTGCGCAAATCCGAAAAACATGATGATTGTCAATAAACCTGTTAAAAAGAGTTGTTTTTTCATCTTTACAATATTTATATAATGACGTATGGTTTGACTGTTTTTATGCGATAAGTTTAATCGATGGATTGATTGATGGAGATGTGGAAGTGGCTGCCCCATGCGGTGGACGAAAGTCCGGGAACCGGGTCGAAGCCGTAACCCCAGTCGAAGCCGAGCAAACCGAACATCGGCAGATAGACACGAACACCCAGACCTGCAGACTTGTACATGTCGAATGGATTGTACTTGCGATTGTCGAGCCAGCCCTTACCTGCTTCCGCGAAAGCCAGCACATAGACGGTGGCTGACGGATTC
Source organism: uncultured Bacteroidales bacterium (assembly GCA_900317715.1). GTDB lineage: Bacteria > Bacteroidota > Bacteroidia > Bacteroidales > WCHB1-69 > F23-D06. Next base: position 6,825 of record ONHS01000009.1, read on the forward strand.
AAGGTAATCGGGTAACGCAATTCAGCCGTAAACTTCTGGTAGAAAGCGGCACCCACAACAGAGCCGTTCACATTGGGTGAAAGCACGCCATCGTCGTAACCGCGCATACCAATGACCTCACGGCCGTCGTATGACCAGTTGGACATTCCGTCACCACCCAGATAGAATCGACCGAACGGGGAAATACCAATCGTCTTGTTATAGCAACCCATGAAGCCGAACTTCATACGGACATTCAGCACCAGATTGTCCACGATGCGCGTAAACCAGGACATGTGGATTTTCCATTTGTGGAATTCCAAAAGCTTGTACTTCTCCTGATCGGTGGCGTAAGTATAGTCTTTGTTCGAGAATATGGAGTACGGCGGAGTCAACTGCATGGAGAACATGATGTCGGAACCTTCACGCGGGTAAATGGGAGCATTGATAGAATTTCTGCTCAATGTGAAGATGTAACTGATACTGTGGGAGTAACCCGTCGGGAAAATGAAATAGCCACTCCAATTCTTCACCTTATAATACTCGTAAGAGAGCGTGTGCGACATCTGGAAATAGTCGTCGGGCCATTTGAGCTTGTTAGCCAAAGAGACGGAAGCACCCGTAATGCTACTGAAGGCGTATTTATCAACATCCTGACGGCTGTAGCCGTTGTTCTGGCGTTGGTAATAAACGCCGATGGTGAGTGCATTGGGCTTCTTGCCTCCCAACCACGGCTCCGTGAAGGAGAAGTTGTAATATTGATAGTACTTGGTACTTACAGAGGCGTTGAGGGAGATACGTTGACCGTCACCACCGGGAATCGGAGCCCAAGCATCTTTCTTGAACAACTTCTTGGTAGAGAAGTTATTAAAGGTGATACCGGCGGTGAGCATAAAGCCCGTGGCACCATAACCGGCGGAAAGCGAAAGCTGGTCGGAGGAGGTCTCTTCCACCACATAGTTGATGTCAACCGTTCCGTCCGCTTCGTTCGGGCGAGGCTGCACGTCCATCTTCTCTTGGTTGAAGTAACCCATCGACATCAACACCTGTTGAGAACGGATGATGTCGGCACGATTGAACAGCTGACCGGGAATAGTGGTGAGCTCACGCAAAATCACGTGGTCGTTGGTTTTCGTGTTGCCTTCCACCGTGATGGTATTGTAAGTAGCCTGCTTGCCCTCACGAATACGAATCTCAATATCAATGGAATCGCCATCCACTGCCACCTCCACAGGATTGGCACTGAAAAACAGATAACCATTGTTCATGTACAGCGACGCCAAATCCTCTCCATCTTCCTTCATGGTCAGATTCTTGTTGAGAAGCGTCTGATTATAGACATCCCCCTTGTTGATACCCAACAACTGTCTCAACAAAGTGGTCGGATAAATCGTATTGCCTACAAACGTGATGTTACGGAAATAGTATTGCGGACCTTCATAGACATCCAAATCGATGTACATGTTTTTGTTTTTCACGTAGAAGGTGTCGTGCAGAATCACCGCATCGCGATATCCCAACTCATTGTAACGATTAATCAAGTTCACCTTGTCTTGCTCGTAACTCTCCTTGATGAATTTGGATTGTTTGAAGATTCTGAGTTTGACACGGTCGGCGAAATAGTTGTCCAAATGGTCTTTGATATCTTTGGATTGGTAGTATCCTTTATGTTTGAAGAGGTAGGCGATAGCCGTATCTGCCTTGTAGAAAGGCATGAAACGGAACTTTTCCTTGGTTTCCTTCATGGAACGGAGCAACACGGCATCCGTCACCCCTTTATTGCCATTAATGGTAATTTTGTCAATCTTGACTTTCTTGAACTTTCGGATATCGAAAAGCAGGTTGACGGCGTTTTTAACCTTTTCGTCCGGAATCTCTTTGATATCCACTTCGCAAGAAAAGAAACCTTTGTCAATGTAGTATTTTCGGATAATATTCTGGCAGGTAATCTTCATGTTATCATTCACGATATTACCCTGCGAAATATTCAATTTTTCACGGAGTTCGTTCTCCTCGTTTTTCGTAGTGCCCTTGAAACCGAATGCACTCAGGCGGGCGCGGTCTTCAAGACGAATATCCAAGAAGATGAGGTTGCCTTGCACACGTGTGGCATAAATCTCCACATCTTCGAACAAGCCCGTGCTCCAGAGGCTTTTGACAGCCTTGGAGATCTTATCTCCAGGCACTTCGATGATATCGCCGACGTGGAAAGGCAGCAGACGCTGGTCCAATGCCGCAGTACCGGAAGAGGTAATGCCGCCGATTTCGTATGTTTTCGGGGAGGCATAATCGATCTTCACAGGTCCACCAATACTGTCGCCACCAAGCACTATCTGAGCTCGGCCGACGACTGTACAGAGGCATAAAACCGTCATTATCAATATGTTCCGCAATAAATGCATTCTTTCCAAAAAGTCGGCAAAGATAGTGAAAAAATCAATGTGAACGCACTTGTTCGCCAGTTTGACCAAAACGACGTTCGCGGGAGCCAAATTGCCCAACGATCTCCTTAAGGTGTGTTTTTCTGAAATCAGGCCACATGACGGGAGAGAAGAAGAGTTCCGCGTATGCGATTTGCCACAACAAGAAGTTGCTGATGCGCATATCGCCGCCCGTGCGAATCATCAAATCCACATCCGGAATTTCGGGATGATAGAGATGTTGTTGGATCGTTTTTTCGTCCACCTCCGCTGGATTAATGCGTCCGTCGGCTGCTTCCTGAGCAATGCGGCGGGTAGTGTCCACCAATTCCGAACGACCGCTATAGCTGAGCGCCAGCACGAGATTAAGATCCGTATTATGCGCGGTTTGTGCCATTGCTTTGTGCAGATATTCCTGGCACTCTTCGGGAAGCGTCTCCAAACGACCGGTGGTCAGCAAGCGCACACCATTCTTGTCCAATTCCGGCACCTCATCGATAATCGCCTTGACGAGCAGCCGCATCAGCAGGTCGATTTCCTCTTTGGGACGGTTCCAGTTCTCCGTGGAGAACGTGTAAAGCGTCAGGTAAGGAATCTCCAATTCGCGGGTGCCTTCCACCACACTGCGGACAGCCTCGATACCGTTTTGGTGACCGAAGCTACGATCGTGGCCCCTTTGTTGCGCCCAACGCCCGTTGCCATCCATAATGATGGCCACATGTTTGATATTATTTTGGTTTGCCATATTTCTTGTTTTTTGCTGTTGGATGTTAGCTTTTGGCTATTGGCTATTGGCTGTTGGCTGTTGGCCAAAGGCTAATGCCTTTTCCGTGATTTCTTCAGATCGCAAGTTTTGTCGTCGTTTCCGAATTTGACGGTCAACGTTGCGCCTGCAAAGGAATAGATGTCATGGGTGGTGCTATTGCCGCGTTGCTCACCCTCCTGATGCAACGGCAGTGGGTTTCCGCTATTGTCAAACAATTCCGGCGTACGATCGGCCATGTCGGCGATGATGTCACCTCGTAGCTCGCGCAACAGGTCGTTGTCATAATAACGGCCACCCACATCGTCCAAATAGTCGGTAAACGTGTAGCGGAAGCCCCATTCCACGCCCAGACAGACATATCTGCCGATGTTCACGCGCATACCGATGCCAAACGGGATGGCGACGTGGGTCAGGGAATATTTCTTCGGCATACCTTCCAAACCTTGTCCTTCCGTACCCAAACTCTGTAACTCATAGATCGTTCCATCTTGGTATTGAGCCATAGGATCAAAGGAGAAAACCGTCAATCCTGCAAAAATGTAAGGCGTGAAATGGTTCTTTCCCACAGAGTTGTAGAGTCTGAGAAAGTTCAGTTCCCCGACCACAGAAAATTCCGTGATGGGCGAATAGAAGCTAAGGTTCCGCTCGTATCCGTCGTTGGTGAGCTGGTCGCTGCCCGACACTTTTCCGAAGAGGAAGTCGGCCTTGATGGCCCATCGCGGCGACAAGTTGTAGCGATAAACGAGTCCCGCCGCCAGCTTCGGCTGTGCGAAAAGATGTGTCGGATTCAGCTCTCCGAGGTAGAAAGTGGTACCCACGCACGCGCCAACTTCCGAGTTTTGCGCGCTCAGGGTATGTGTCGGAGATTGCAGTATCAATAAGCCCAAAACGAATATGCCAATCAGTGTTTTTCTCATAATATTCATATATATTAAAAGGCTGCAAAAATAAAAAAAATGATAAAACGAATTATACAATAAAAAATTGTGTATTTTTGCCGCCCAAAAAATTATAAATAAAGTTATTACATAAAAAAGAAAGGATTTGATCATCGCTCAAAACAACCGGCCCAACAGGTCTTTCGGACCGAAAAACAAGAAAGACGCTCAACATCGCATCAACGAGAACATTACGGCGCAAGTCGTGCGCGTTGTTGGAGATAACATTGAACCTCAGATCGTGTCGCTTCGCGAAGCACTTGCCATCGCGGATGAGCACGGTGTGGATCTTGTGGAAATCTCTCCGCAGGCCAATCCGCCTGTGTGCAAGGTAATGGATTACCAAAAGTACCTGTATGAGCAGAAGAAAAAACTGAAAGAAATCAAGGCTAACAGCGCCAAAACGGAAATCAAGGAGATCCGCCTGAGCCCGCAAATCAGCGAACATGACGTGGAATTCAAATGCAACCACGCCATCCGCTTCTTGCAAGACGGCTATAAAGTCAAGATCATCATGACTTTCCGCGGACGTTCCATCATCTACAAGGACAACGGCGAACTGGAGCTGCTCAAATTTGCTGAACGCCTGCAGGAATACGGCAAAGTGGATCAGATGCCCGTCCTTACCGGTCGCAACATGACCATCCTGATGGTGCCTAAATCTAAAAAGTAATATATAACAAGTACTTATATATAAACCTTTAAAAATCAAGTAGAAATGCCGAAAATTAAAACTAAGTCCGCTGCCAAGAAAAGATTCACTCTGACCGGCACCGGCAAAATCAAGAGACATCACGCTTACCATAGCCACATTCTCACCAAAAAGACCAAAAAGAGAAAACGTAACTTGGCTTACAGCGCTATTGTCGAACAAAATTTGGATCGCACCGTTAAGCAAATGCTGGGACAGTGCTAGTTTAATTCATTAAAAAAACAATGTTTACGCGCAGTTCCCGAAGTGCTTCATGCCACTGACGTAAACGGAAAGGAAAAAAAATTATGTCAAGATCAGTTAATCACGTTGCTTCTAGAGCAAGAAGAAAAAAGATTTTAAAACGTACCCGCGGTTATTTCGGAAAACGTAAAAACGTCTGGACCGTGGCGGTCAACTCGTGGGAGAAAGGCCAGCAATATGCTTACCGCGACAGAAAAGCGAAAAAGAGAAATTTCAGAAGCTTGTGGATCACCCGTATCAACGCAGGTGCCCGCGAGTATGGAATGTCTTACTCTGTTCTGATGGGTAGCTTAGCAAAGAAGAACGTTGCGCTCAACCGCAAAGCTCTCGCCGACCTCGCGATGAATAATCCTGAGGCATTCAAGGCTATTGTTGATTTGGTAAAATAAATCAGTAAAACGCCAGTTTTTTTAGTTCATTAGTATTTGTTATATAGAAAAAGGGAGCCGAAAAGCTCCCTTTCTCATTGTCCAATTATAGATTTTTAACACTCTTTCATCATCTCTTGATAGGTCTCGCCCGTGCATACCACCAAGTCTGCCCGTGCGCACTTTTCCGATTGCGGCATCTGCCTCGACATGCGCTGCCGGATTTCCGCTTCCGTCAAATGGGGATTACGTGCTTTTATCCGCTTGATTCTCAGCGCTTCGGAAGCATCCGCCACGATAATCTTGTCGAAATAGGATACTAAATCGTATTCGAAAATGATAGCGGATTCCATGATGACGGACGGTGCCTTCTGTTCTGCCGCCCAACGCTCGAAATCGCGCATGACGTATGGGTGCACGAAATGGCTTAATCGCTGCAAAAACGCCTCATCTTCAAAGGATTTCGAAAGCTGAGACATGTCCAGCGAACCGTCGGGAAGCCATAACCGCTCGTCCGGGAAAGCCTTCCGCATCTCCGCCAAAAAAACAGGCTGACGATAAAGCTTTTTCGCCTCATCGTCAGCATAATAGACAGGAATACCCATATCCACAAAATGGGTTGATAGATAGGTTTTCCCCGTTCCTATTCCACCGGTCAGCCCGATTTTAACCATTTTTAACGTAGGTAAAAGGTGATGACTTCCGGTGCAGAAACGTCCACCAATTCCGGCCCGAAATTGTGGGTGACCAGATATTCGTGCAATTCCTTGTTGGTGAACGTGTAAACCGTCACCTTGTTCTTCGGCTTGATCAGGTCTTTGATGGAAATCGTGACCACTTTCTCTTTTTCAGAGAAAGGTTTCATCAAATAACGGAAACCGTTTTGGTTGAAAGTGAGGGTCAAAACCGTATCGGAAGCGGTGACCGACTTGCGACCGTCCGGCAAGTTGTCGCACACCAACTTATACTCGTAAGACATCTTGTAATCTTTTGAAAACGAGACCAATATCCAGCAGGATATCGAAATCAAAAGACATACCATGAAGGCTAACGACGGAAGCTTCACAGGAATCCGGGTTTTGTTATCCGCCATGACTACTCGTTTTCTTTCTTTTCTTCGACTTTTTCCTCTTTCTTGTTGTCTGACTTCTGGTTCAGAGCAGCCTCATTGAAGGAAATGGCAGCCTTATCGACCTCAATGCGCACATCGTGAGCAATTTCAATCGTGAAAGTGTTGTCCTTGATGTCGGTGATTTTGCCGTGGATACCGCCGATCGTGACGACTTTATCGCCTTTTTGCAGGCTGTTGCGTGCTTCTTCCAACTTTTTCTGCTTTTTCTGTTGCGGACGAATCATGAAAAAGTAGAAAATGACAATCATCAACAGGATGAAAATAAGCATAGAGGAACCGCCGCCAGCAGGAGCACCGGCAGGAGCTGCATCTAAAATAGGTAAAAAGATATTCATCATAACTATAAAATTTTGATTATTAATTATTTGCTTGAAGAGACATTAGCTGTAATCATCAAGATAGTCTCGGCCGGATAGGTGTTTGCACCCACCAAAATGCGCTTCTGGACTTTGCCTTTCTGACCTTCGGAGTTGAAGGTTACCGTGATTTCGCCGCTCTCGCCCGGACGCACAGGCGCTTTGGGCGGCTGTGAAGTGGTACAACCGCAAGTGGCCTCCGAAGAGTAGATGATCAGGTTCGATTTTCCGGTGTTTTTGAATTTGAAAGCATACGTAAGCTTTTCGCCTTCCACCACATCACCGAAATCGTAGGTTTTCGTTTCAAATTCAATGACAGGCATTTTCTCCGCATCCTTCGCGGACAAACCCTCTGCCGTCTGCGGAATATGCACATCTTTCACCGTGAAATCGCCCTCTTTGGCCGGTTTACGATGGCAACCGCCAAACGCCAATCCAATGGCTAATATCGTGATTATCGTGATTCTATTCATTGATATTTAATTTATTATTCTACCGAGCTCTTGCCCCTACGGGGCTGCTCAAGGAATTTTAATTTTGATACAGTCCGCGTCCCGTTTTTTCAATCTTTCCGCTGTCGCGCAAATCCACAATCAGTCGATCCAAGATGCCGTTAATGAACACTTTACTCTTGTCAGAGCTGTACCATTTGGCAATTTCAATGTATTCGTTCAGAGTCACTTTGATGGGAATGGAAGGGAATTCCAAAAGTTCGCACAACGCCATCTGCATCAGGAGCATGTCGAGATTGATCACTCGCTCAAGCTCCCAGTTTTGCAGTTTACCCTCGATCATCTCCGTGTATTCGTTCGTATGTTCGAGCGTTTTGCGGAACAGCTGTCTGATAAATTGCTCATCTTCAATGCTTTTGAAGATGTTGTCAATCTTGCAGTCATCCCCTTTGGACTCTTTGAATTCTTTCACATTCTGATAGAACATCAGCATCGCCTCATTGTAGTCATCGATCCAATGGGTGTTTTTCTCGCCTAAGTACCAATGCAACAAGTCGTTATTGGCGAACACTTTCTCGATGATATCTAATACGAGTTTCTTGTCCTCTGCATAATTGTTCTCGCGCGTGGACATGTAAACCTCGTACTCAGGCATTTGCTCAATCTCACGGAACAACTTGGCTATCAGGTCGGTATCGTCTTCCCAAAGGATGTGGTATTTCGGCCACAAAATCTTGAGCGTCTGGTTGGTTTCAATCTGACGAATCACCGCGTTGTTGATGAATTTGGTGTTCGGATTCAGATCTTCTTCCGTCGGATTGTACTTTTCCTTCAGACTATCCAGCTTTTTCATCCGATAGAAGGCGATTTCCGGCAGCAAGGCAAAGAGCCACAAGAACAGTTCGTAACATCCTTGGACGTTCTTCACCAGACCGAGCTCGTAGCTGCGAACGTCAGCTTCTGGGTTGGCATGGTAGGCGTAGAGCGCCTGCATGGTCTTGATTCTTAAAAAATGCCTGCTTACCATAATAACAAGTTGTGTTTTAGATTATTATAACATTATCTCAACGTGAAATAGGTCTCACCGAGGAATTGATCGTCGGTGTAGATTTGCACGCTGTACTGCCCCTTAATCGCTTTGTCATCAGACATCAAATTCCAGTTCAGGGTGATGTTTTCAGCTTTGCCCTTGTAGTTGACCACCGTCTTACAAGAGTATTGCAAACGTTGGCCGTTGTGTACGAAGGAATAGGTGTCGCCGGAACCCATCGTCAGCACTTTGCCCGTTTCAGGGATAGCGATACGGCAATAAACGTTCACGGGACCGGGCTCAATCAATGAGTTTTCACCCAACATCAAGGTCGTTTTGATGCGTTTCACCTTGTTGGCCTTTTCGGTCGGTTCTTCCGTGCCCTTGTTGCGCACTAAATAACCCGCACTCTTGATGTTATAGGCTTTGAACGTAGCCGCGTTGCTGATTTTCTGCGACAAATCATCATTGGCTTGTTGCATGTTACGGGTCACCTCGCGTTCCTGCTCCAATGAAGCGCGCACCTGCTGGTTCTCTTCTTTCAACGCCTGATTTTCTTGATAGAGCTTGTCCATTTCCTTCACATATTCCTGGGAAATGTTCTGGAGACGGGCCAATTGTTTCTTAATACGATTGTAGTCAGCCTGTGAGTTGATCAACTTCTCGATTTCAGCGGCACCCGCCATAATGATGCTGTCCTTTTCGCTCAGTTGCTCAGACAGTTCGCCATATTGCTCTTTGATGCGCTCGTGCTCCGCCAAAAGAGCATCCAACTCGCTTTGTAACTCCACATTTTTCGTTTCCACCTCCGTATAAACCTTGTTCATGGTCGGTTTGGCAAAACGTGCAAAATAGATGGTAGTGCAGAGGAGAATTCCTGACAAAACCCCTAATATGATCACCCATTTTTTCAAAGGGTTCTCTTGGTTCGTTGATTGACCTGCATAATTCATTGAATTCGTGCTTTCCATTTTAGTCTGTTTTTGAATTTTGAACGATAATAACGTATGAAGTGGAAATAAATTTTATTTTGTGAAATTATTTTGTCTCTAAATATTGTCTTAACTCCTTCGGCAAATAGAACGTGTTGTTTTTGGGCATATAAACCACCACCGAGTTAAGGTCGATTCTCTTTTTGTTGACCGTGATGTAATTGTCGTAACTGTTGACCACCAACACATTTTTCTTGTTTTTGACGGTCAGGCGGTAATTGTATTTATCCAAACTGTCGATTTGCACTTGAAAACCTTCAAAAACTTGCTGATGAGGAGCATAAATGTCTGCCGTAAGCTGAGCCAACTTTCCAGTCAGTCCCATTTGACGACACAGGTATTTGTGGACGTCAATGTTGGTGGGAACGCCCATAAGTCTATCATTGTTAGGATGATAGACGGCTAAAAAGACATTTTCGCCCGTGTGTCCGAAGGTGGTGAAACCGAAATAGGTGCGATTATACAGCACTTGGCTAAGCATCTTGCACATGGAAAGATTGCCTTTGCGCTCTTCCTTAGGGGTGGAGGATTTGTCGTAGTCATGAGCGGTGGAGAGATAGGTGATTTCGGAGGGTTGAGGGGTAAAACCGAAGTAGGTCTCAAAAAGTTGCGGCCATTCGGAAGTCTCCACGGCTTTGAGCTTCTCGCCCATCGTCCAGTTGGAAAGCTTGTAATTGTCAATAGGGCTCATCAGCTGCTTCAACGACAATTTGTCATAGTGATCGTGGCTGGCTTTGGGGTTGCCGAGGGTCACCGCACCAGTGCCATGGTCGGGCAGGATGACGATCACGGTTTCGCCGTTTTTCTTCGCAAAGTCGAGAGCCACGCCGCACGCCTTGTCGAATTCGATGAATTCGATGATGGCATTCTTGGCATCATTGTCGTGAGCGGCCCAATCGACCTTGCTGCCCTCTACCATCAGGAAGAACCCGTTCTCGTTTTTGGAAAGCAGGTCGATGGCCTTTTGAGTCATTTCGGCCAAGGACGGCGTTTGTTGTTTATCGGCTTCCAACCAGTAAGGCATGGAGGATTCGCCGAAGAGCGCCCAAACGGGAGCTTTAGAACAGTTTCTAAAACCTTGGATATCATTAAGATAAACATTGTATCCCGTCTCTTTCAGGTCGTTTTGGAGATTCTCGGAAAGATATTGCACACCACCGCCCATCACCACATCTAAGTGGTTGTGAGCCATTTGCGGGGCAATCATGCCATATTTGCTGCGACCGTAGGTGTGAGCAGAGCAGTCAGCGGGGGTGGCATGCGGGAACTCGCAGGTGAAGACGAGTCCAGTTGCCTTGTGTTGCAGGATTTTGGCGGCTTCGAGCACGGTGGCCAGGGGCTGGTAAGCGCGGGTAGCATCCACGGGCACGAGGTCGTGGTCAGTGGCCACAGGATAGGTGGAAACGAACCCTGTTTGGGAGGGCTGTCCAGAGACGTAGCACGAGGTAGTCGGAGCCGAATCACCGATAGGCGCATCGGAAGAGTGCGTACGCACGAGACCGCACACGTAAGGGTCTATGTTCAAGGTTGTTTGGGTGGAATCGAGATAGGTTTGATACCAACGGGCGGCGGAAAGCAGACTCGTGGAGGTACCGTCCGGGATCATCAGAATCACGTTTTTGATGGGCTTAGGTTGCGCCATCGCACATAACAACGTGATACTCAATAAACTGTAAAGAACGAAACGTTTCATTTCACCTATTTTTTAAAACGCGCAAAGATACACTTTTTTAGGATGCAATGGTTGAGGTTTTTCGCGCATAAAGGTTTATAGAAAAGTTAATTTTTGTATCGGAAATTGAACTGAGAACCCTGAGAAGCACTATTTGGAGGATTATAGCGTAAGATTCGTAGAGATGTTTTATGGGACATCTCAATTAGGGGTGGATATGAAATGCTCTGATGGATAAGATCCGAGATGTTGTGGCGGAAAGTCGAAATAGAGAATCTTTACCAAAGAGCCCTCTATGTCTATAATGCCACTACCTTCAGGGCTAGATTTAGCATTGAATTCAAGCAAACAACAGTCGGGTCTCATATTCAGTTGATTCAGCGTGCTGATCTTCAGAATAGATTCATTGCAATAGTAACGATGCCCGAAATCCGACAAGGGAGTCAGAATATTGTTATCCAACCGAGCTATGAAAGTATGTTTTGGGGTGCTTACAATCAAATAGATGCGATTATCTACACAAAATGCCCCCTCAAATAACGTGTCACCATATTCATAGCCATCCATGTAGTAGCTGCTATAGTCATAGCTTGATGTCCCCGAAGTCACATCATAAACAATGGTGTCATTATTGGGATAATTATCTGTGTAATAGCCATCAGGGAAACGAAAATTGGGTATTTCGGCACACATCGGATCACGAAGCATTGTATTGCGACGTCTTCGTCCACCTAACGACAAATCTTCACGACACTTTCTTATTTGGCATCGATGTACAAAATAGTAATAGCCATCTGTATTCAGAATGCGAATCGGTCTTCCTTTCCTATCATACTGTTTGTTAACGGGTTCCATCTGTGACCAACCGTTAGCGGTGTTAGTCTCCCATGTTATTTGTTTTTCAGTAAACCGAATCTGTTGTTGTCCTGCAGCCCAATAGCGATTGTCTTCAAAAGCTAGTTCTGAAACTTCTTGAACATAATGCCACGTCCATTGAGTTTCATCAAAAAAGTAACCGCAAGGAGTTTCAAATTCTCTGTATGACACAGATGATTTCAGCCAAAGTGTGTCGTTTCGGACAAAGAGGTCTGCGGTATAGGACATGGGGTCGTTGAATTTATCAGGCAATTTCACCTTGCGCGATGTGCCATCCTTTTCTGACACAGCCACCAAAATAGCCCCATCCCACCACTGTGATGGATTTTCTTTGTGATAATTGACAAACAATTTCAGGAAGTAGTAGCCGTGGTATTTCACAGAATGACTTAACGGTGACATTTTATATACCATGGTAACACCGCTGTCGGACTCGATTTGTATCGGAATGTGTTTCCTTTCTATATTGAACTGCTGAGCATGCCCATTTAACACAAATCCGCATAGTAGAACAGCTAATACCAACACTATCAACCGGCTATATCTATTCCTGTTTTTCATACTGCAAAAATATACATTTCTATGATATAGGATGCAGAAAAAACAAAAGGTTGCAGTAGGTAGGAATTTATTTTTAAAAGTTGTGCCTCTCTACAAAAGTTAACGAACAATACAACATAGAGACGCGATAAATCGCGTCTCTACAAAAGTTTTTCCAGCGACTTTCCGTATTTTTGATGTTATTTTTCCAACGATTTTTTGCCGTAGTCATACATTTTTTCCAACGAATAATTGCAACTTCGTCGCACTTTTTCCAACGAATGACCAACGCTTCGTTTCCGAACTGTATATGTGTAAAGAAATCCCCGACATCACCTTTCATATCGTTGACAGTGAAGCACTTATAAGCTATTTCCCGCTTGCGCGACCACCCAACCGCCTAACAGCGCGAAGAGCAGACTTATAATGATCCTTTTCATTGTATGAAACTTATTACCGCATCGCTTTCTCAATATACGCCTTCAGCGTCCCCTTGTTTTTCATTTTGAGAAGTTGCTCCGCGCCTTTGTCCTTGGGGAGCATCTTCTTGTACTGCTCATAGTAGTTGAGGGCGGTCTCCACGCCGGCATAACAGCCCTCCACCTGGTCGTCGTCCTTGTTTTGGATAGCGTACTGGGCCCAGCCGCCCAAGAAGAGAAGAAGCAGGTCGCCGTCCTCGAATTTCACCACATCGGTGTTAAGCACCATGTGTACGTCGGGCGTTCCCGTGAGCCACCACAATGCGTATGTGGCCACATCCTTGCGTTTCGAATCATTCGGCGAATGGGTTTTCAGCCAGTCGATGCAGTTCATCGCGTCCTGCGTGTACTTAGCATATTCGGATTTTTCGATGTCGCCGGGGATTGTGGGCACAACGAACTTCTGCGCGCTCACGCCTTGCATGAGGAGCAGACAAAGGGTAATAACTGTGAATTTTTTCATTTCAAATTGATTTATAAGTTTATGTTGCAAAAATATTTATTCAAAATTGTGTTTGTATTTGGAAATTTGGCGCGACTTTTTCCCTGCATGGAGAAACACCACACCGTCATCTTCCACGTAGAAAAGCGCGAACATGTGGGATTTAAGTGCTGAATAATCTATCAGGAGTTCAGGGTTAGAGATGTTGCCACCACGGTCTAAGCAACAGTGCGCGGCGCATAATCCATCGAACTTGAGATCAGAAGTGAAAAATTTGGTGTCTGCAAAACTGTTTTGACCGGATTTTCCACGATAATTCTCAACGTTGTCTGTGAAAAACAGGTGTATCCGGTCATTGTGCATTAGAGCATTGTAAGAAAATAGTCTTCCGCGCAAAGTTCCTGGATTATGGGTGGTTTCAACCGAAGTCTGAGTTTTGTCAATGGTTTTAAACTGGGAAATATCACCGTTTTTGTCAGCAGAATGGATCAGAATGCTTCCTCCAGCGGAGAAGACCATAGTGATGCTGAACGTGGTATACATTTCTCCTAACAGAGCTACCGTGCCGTCAGAAAACTCGAAAAAATATCTGGGATAGACATTGAAATCTTCCGCCTTTTTTCCCGAGGGAGTATGTACATATTTGTAATAGGTGCTTGGAAAATCCTCATGGCTGATGTTCGCGGTAGTGAGCGGATTCATGTCGTAACGGACTATATAACAGCCTGCTTCCTTCTCTCCAAATTTTGGTGCATAGTAGCCTCCAATCATTACGTTGCCTTGTCGGGTAACCAACAATCTGCCGCACGAAAGGCTACCGAACTCCACTTGGAAATCTGTGGAATTGATTTCCCCGTACTCGCCACTTTCGAACAGGTGAAGAGTCTCATTCTTCCGCGATTTATCCTTCTCGTTCTCTTTGTTGAATGAAAGAATGGCTGTATATACTTTTGCATCGTTACTTACAGCGAAGTTGAAAATTTCCAGCGTGTTGTTTTCGAATTCCAAATCCAAAGGGTTCTTCCAAAGCAGACCGTTCTCATCGAAGGTCATCACCATGGAACCCTTTAGACTGTTTGATTTGGTGTTGGTGAGGAAAAGGGCTACTGCAGCTTTACTTTGGTCGGGAGAACGGGCGGACCAGCATCGGATATCCTCGGTCTTTTCAAGCGGGAATGTAAAAACCGCCTCCGGATTCCATTCGGCGGATTCAGCATCCTTGGGGTATGCATTCAGGTAGATGCCGTAAGTTTTAGTGTCATATTTGTAGCATTTGTAGATGCATCGAATTTGTGTGGCATCTTCGTAAGCCAACAGCAGCTCGTATTCGGTGGGATGTTGCAGCACCAGCTGTTGTCCTTTTCCACTACTACCGGGAATACTCACCAATGCCTCTTTGTCGGTGAAACGGGAGGAAAACAGAATGTAGTGCTGGTTGTCCGCACCGTCGAAGTAGCTGTTCACCGGCACCCCTCCAACAACATTCTCAAAGAGCGTCTCTAAAGGTTTCTGCGCCATCATACTGCACCCAGCGAACAGTAACAAAACTGCGATAATCAGTGTTTTTTTCATTTCTCTAGTGTTTGATTTTGAAAATGCAAAAATAGTTTATTCTCTGATATATATGATACAAACATGTCAAAAGGTTGCAGTGGGCTGGAATTTATTCCGAAGGAAGCAATTGCGACACTGTCAGAAAGTAACTTGTTAATTTGCTTCTCCATAAATCAAATACTTTGTTTCGTTCAGTTCGTTGATGAAATAGGGGTTCTTCAGGGAATATTCGGTTAAAAGATCCACATCCCTATGGATTTCGTCCTCTAACGCAATTTGTAAGTCCAACAAAAGTTCGCTTCTTTCCAACGGATCCATTGACGGGTCATAATTCACCAAAAAATCCACATCACTGGCTGAATTAAACCTGTCTGTAAGAACAGAGCCAAACAGGTAAGCATTTTTCACCTTATGCAAGGCAAGAATATTCACTACATTATTTTATTACCATCTTAACCACCTCTTCGACACCTCTATCCCCGAAATCCATTTCCTCATCGGGTGCAATTCCGTTCGAGCAGTCACGATTGCGCATGTCAAAGCTTCTGAACGTGTTGATCATGCAGATGATGCCCGAGGGGAGCGGCACCACAAGCGGCTGGCCAGTAGCACCTGCGGTGGTGTTTCCCACAACGCACACGTTAGGACTTTGCACGAGCTGCATGACGAAACCCTCTGCGGCGGAGGCGGTGCGCGGACCGACTAAAACGAACACTTTCCCGTGATACCGTTGCGAGTCCGGGTTTCCGTTCGCCACCGTAGTTGCTTGGATGGTATCAAACGCATTATTGAACAGATGCGGACAATAGACCCGTTTGGTATATTCATCCATAGATTCAGGATCCCCATACAGCATTCTCGCAGCCGCCCAAGCTCTGTAAGCGGAATTGTTAACTCGAGGCAACAACACTCCTGATAACATAATCGAATCTTTATCAACAAGATAAGACGTTATGGGAGAGTACGCTCTGCCGTCACCGCCTGGATTGTTGCGCAAATCCAAAACGAAATTGTTATGCTGGTTAATGGTGGAGAAATGCTTCATGAACGTGTCCACCGTGGCCGCATTGCAATCGTCGATGCGCAGATATGTAGCATCTTGTGCCGGTAAATCCATAAAAAGATTATTATTTCCAGCCAAGTTTTCGCTTTCCGTCCCCATCCAATGGTATTTCGACTGTTCCTCTTCCTGCTCTTTCGATGGAGAAAAATGCCAGTCGTAACCAATCGACAGCTTTTGGGGGCCTTTTTTCGTTTTCACCTCCATTTCCAGCTTCGTGTTATAGCTTTTCGGTTGGAAAATCATGGGATGGGTGGCATTCGGCGTAAACATCGCCGCCTCAAGCAAGGTCTCTTGATTGGTGCAAGAGAGCAATGGCACTACATTTTGCGTAAACCATTCTACCGCTGGCATGCCGTTAATACGGACGATTTCATCCCCAACCGAAACCTTGTCGGCGTATTGGGAACTGATATTGCGGATGTAAATTCTGCCGTCGCGACACTCTGTCTGCAGCCGTATCATCGCCAACGAAGGAAACAGCTGTTGAGGCATCATGCAGTAAGTGTGACTGTTATGGAAATGTGCCAAGAATTCCTGCATCGTCAGGTAGTGTTCAAAATCGTCCTTCGTCCGCTGAATTTTAGGAATGTAGGCGGCATAGAGACTGTCCATGTTCAGCCCCTGACAATGCTCCATATTGGCGAAGTTGTAGGACAACTTTTTCCAAGCCATAGAAAGTTCGTATGCCTTCTGCTCCGGTGTGAGCGTGTTGGGAACCTCCTGTGCCCAAACAAAGCAAAATGGGAGCAGAAACAGGAGGGTTAATTTGATGGCGGTGTTTTCCATAATATGATGGTTGTTAATTTGTTTCATTTTCCCCGCAGACGGGAGAGACGAATTGTACCTTGTTGAATGATTTTTTCTTTAAATGTTTGGTGTATATAAATTTTTTGTATTTTTGCGCCCAACAAGCTTGCCCCGCTTCCCACAGAACAGCGCGCTTAGGGTAAGCCTTTTTTTTACTATAGCGATGCAAAAGGTACCATACACTAAACAGATACAGACATTTGCCAGCCAAATCGCCATTCTGAAACAGCGCGGCATGGTAATCCCCAACGAAAACGACGCAGATGATTGGCTTCGCAAGGTGAGTTATTATCGGATGAGCGGCTATTGGTATCCACTCTTGGTGGATAAGCGGAATCACATTTTTAAGACAGGCAGCACGTTTGAACAGGCTCGCATGCTTTACGAATTCGACAGTCATTTGCGACGAATAGTCCTTTCCTGTATTGAGCGTATAGAAGTAGCCGTGCGTACTCAGTTGGCATACGTGATGTCTTTGGCTTATGGCGGCTATTGGTTCGAGAATGCTTCCCTCTTCGGTAATCAGGTTCAGCATGCAAAAACAGTTACCAGCATTCAAGATGAATATCAACGCAGTGACGAACAGTTTGTACGTGCCTTCCGACGGAAATACTCCGACCCGTTGCCACCCAGTTGGATAACACTTGAAATCACTTCTTTCGGCACAATGTCCATCCTCTATCAGAATCTGAAGCCCGGATTTCCCAAACGGAATGTGGCCGCTGCTTTTGGTGTAAGCGATACGGTGTTTGCTTCGTGGCTCCACACGTTGGTGTACGTTCGCAATATTTGCGCACACCACGCCCGACTGTGGAATCGCACATTGGGAGTGCGTCCACTGATGCCTCGTCGCCCACATCACACCTTCATTGCGCAGCCTGCCAATGGCACACCTCGGGTATATTTCGTTTTGGCTATCATACGCTATTGGTTGAACATCATCGACCCTAACAACACTTTGACACAAGACCTTACGACACTGTTCGCTACTTATCCTGGTGTATATCCTGGTGCCCTTGGTTTTCCAAGCCACTGGCATCAGGAACCACTCTGGTTGTAGTTTCATCGCTTCCATTCTTGCTCTTTCCTTCATTGGTTCGTATATTATTGTTGCGTTTCTCCGAGACGCTGCCACGGCGGTCGCCCCCTCACCCCACACCGCGCTACTCCGTCGCTTGTGTGGGGTTATTAGGATGCCGTGCCGCCGGCACGATGCCCGAGCGCTATTGCAGGCGAGAAAAACTATTTGATTTTCTTCAACGTCATACGTTCAGCATAGCCAGTGTACTGGGAATCCTTGTCGTAATAAAGATTGATTTGTTTGGCAGTGCATTTCTCCACTGTCCAATGGGTATGGTGGAAGAAAAAGTCTCCAGTCGTCTCGTCATAGGACCAGGTGCTTTGCTCATGTGTGCCGTCGCTCCAGTTCTCGTCGTAGGTGCCATCCGCATTTATAGTAAATGTGATGGTGACACCCTCAAACGGATTGGTCGGGGCGGAACCGTTTACAGGTTCCCACTTGTAATCTGCATTCCATTTCCCGATGAATGAATCTCGGGTCACCTCCTTGTCGGAACAAGAACTCAGAACCGTTACTGCGGCGAATGCCATCGCCAAGATAAAAAATGCTTTTTTTATTTTTTTAAGGTTTTAATGATGAAAATATTTGGGTTTGTTTTTTGATAGGCAATAGTTCATATAGAAAGACAACTACATCCGAGATACTCCTCATTCTTCATTCTTAATTCTTAATTCATAATTGATTTCGTCGGCAAAACTACAACCGTTTTCCGAAATATTTAATCCCTCTCAACAGGAATATGTTCCCTCTCAGGGTGAAATATGACGAGGTGGCCAAAAGCAAGATGATACGTTGTTGTTTATCAGTCGGTTGAATTAATCGGGACGGGACGGTGCGTGAGAGGGAACAAATCGCTAAAGAGACAAAAATGAGGGATTAAAGCGGCGTTTTGAATGATAATTTTGCGTATTTTTGCTGCCGAAATAAACACCTGACGATATGAAAAACACCAACAAGATTGTTACCATTCTGCTGAACGTGCTATTTTGCGCCGCACTGCTCTGGTCCTTTTCCCGTAACTGCTTTCTCCGACCTTACGCCGGCAGTATGTGGAAGGAGCTCTTCTCCGGTGTGATGCAGTTGGCAACGCTCTATATCAACTACTTCCTGCTCTATCCGTTGCTTGTGGAGAAAAGGCACTCACGCACACTCTATTGGCTGGCTGTGGGAGTTATGGTGCTGGTCTTTACTGTGCTGGAATTAGCCATTGCACGCCCTTACATTATGGAATGTAACGGTTTCATTATTGAGCAAGTTGGTTTTTATCCTTTTTTCTCAAAATTACTATTTGCTGTTGGTGGACGCTACCTTTTCTTCAACTTCTTCCCGTACTTGTTCAGGGAACGAAAGCAGATTCAAGAACGTTTGGATGCCGAGGTGAGAATTGTCTATCAGGAAGTCCGCAAACTCGACGTGGTCGATCATCACAACAAAAACAAACTTATCCTGATTCCTATCGACGACATCTACTATTGTCAGCAGGACGGCAACTACACCCGCATCTACACGGTAGACAACATCTGGCATAGTCGCCTCGGTTCTATGGTACATCTTGAGCAACTGTTTGGGGATGAGGAGTTTGTAAGAATCTCCCCCACCCTGCTGGTCCCTTACAAGTACATTTGGTCGTGCAGCAACGGCGAGGTCGAGATGAAAAAGATGCCCTGGACACGGACGCCCCTTAAATTCACCATTGACACCAAAAACAGCGAGGAAGTTGCAGGGATGGTTGCCCGCAATTTGGCATTAGGTAACGAACAGCACGGTCGTAGAGACGCGATGAATCGCGTCTCTGCATCGAACCGAAAAAGACGGCATCCCATCAACCCTTCGCAAGAGAAACAAGAGATCGTTTTCGCCTTCGTCCAGTCGCATCCCGGCACCCGCTCCACCGAAATCACCACCGGAACCTCCATCTCACAGAGCACCGTAGAACGCTGCCTCGCTGAACTCCGCAAACAGGGCCGCGTGGCATACGTGGGCTCGAAGAAAAACGGGGGTTATGAAGCGGTATAGGTAATCGCTTGCAAATGAAAATGACTGATAACCCGTAAAGCTACCGCACTGCAATAGCCCTACATACGTTTGCAAACATAATTCACGGTTCACGCGTTCACACCCACGCCCCATTTTCTTCGAAATCCTGGCTTAAAATTTAACAATTCAAAAATCAATTGTAAAGTTAAGGTACGCATTTTATTGTCGGTCAGCGAGATACGCAAAAACAACAAAACCCTTGTCAGAAGGGGATTTATTAGGTACATTTGCAGGCGGAAATCTTACACCTCATGGCAAAGAAAAAGGACAAGAAAGAACAACAGGCGACCGGACTGGTCGCAAATTGCGACCAGTCCACGGAGGTGGTCGCAAATTGCGACCACCTCGAAACGACCGAAGCCGATATAAGTCAGTACGAAATTGAAAAACTGATTATAACCATCAGGGGCGAGCAGGTGATTATCGACCAGGATGTTGCCCGATTGTATAAAGTAACGACGAAACGACTAAACGAACAAGCTAATCGAAATTCCGCCAGATTCCCCAACAATTTTCGTTTCGTGCTGACCAAAGCCGAACGTGACGAGGTGGTTGCAAAATGTGACCACCTCAAATCACTAAAGTATCGCCCAACGATGCCATACGCTTTCACAGAGCAGGGTATCGGGCAATTATCGTCTGTCGTCCACAGTAAGAAAGCCATTGAAACTAGTATTAAAATTATGAACGCCTTTGTGGCAATGCGACGTTTCATGGTGCAGAATTTAAATATTTTGATGTTGTTTTTCCAGCGACTCGTAGGGAGTATTGCACCAACATTTAAAATTTACGGTTGACGATTGACAGACAGCGAATCACACAGTATGTCACAAACCCCAAAAACGAAATTTCCAACTCTGATGTAACTCTGACTTAGGTCTGACTTTCCCCTGAGGCTAAACCGAAAATCTCAATACACTGTCTCGCCGAACTCCGCAAACAGGGCCGCGTGGCATACGTGGGCTCGAAGAAAAACGGGGGATATGAAGCGGTGTAGAGACGATATAGAGACGCAATGAATCGCGTCTCTACAAAGAGAACCGTAACGCCTATCTTCCAATTTATCCAAAGTCACACGTCATACGTCATACGTCACACGTCCCACATCATTCCGCCAATTCCGCCGCGGCCTTATACGGCGAAATCTGCTTCGACTGAATCTTCGGGATCAATTCGTCGATGCGGGCTTGTGTGGCTTCGTTGTTGTAGAAACGGTTATGTAAGGTGTATTCTATCCAATGATAGAAGATATTGATTAACTGCTCGTTGCGGGTTCTTTCGAAGCTGCCGTTACCACGGGTGAGCGTAACGAAATCCTGGATGATCTGCCACACTTTGTCTAAGGCGATGCCTTCCAATGCGGAGCAGGTCTCCACGGGCACGTCCCAGCCGTTGTCGTTCTTAGGGAAGAGTTTCAAGGCGGCACGATACTGCGATGCCGCCATGCGAGCCTTGTGCTGGTTATCGCCATCAGCCTTGTTAATCACCAGTGCATCAGCCATTTCCATGATGCCGCGCTTGATACCCTGCAATTCGTCGCCAGCACCGGCCAACATCAGCAACAGGAAGAAATCGACCATGGACTTGACCACGGTTTCCGACTGCCCTACCCCGACGGTCTCCACAATGATGGTGTCGAAGCCAGCGGCCTCGCAGAGGATGATAGACTCGCGGGTCTTGCGGGCCACGCCGCCCAGTGCGGAACCGGAGGGCGAAGGACGAATGAAGGCGTTCGGATCGGTGGAAAGCGTCTCCATACGCGTTTTGTCGCCCAAAATACTGCCTTTCGTGCGCTCGCTCGACGGGTCGATGGCCAACACCGCCAACTTGTGCCCTTGAGAGGTCAGCATTCCGCCGAACGACTCAATGAAGGTACTCTTGCCTACGCCCGGCACGCCTGTGATACCGATGCGCAGCGAGTTTCCCGAATGCGGCAAGCAACGCTCGATAATCTCCTGCGCCATCGCGATGTGCGCAGGATTCTCGCTCTCAATCATGGTGATAGCCTGACTGAGAATGGTGCGTTTGCCTTCTAAAATCCCATTAACGAAGTCATCCACAGAGAGTTCCGCTTTTTTCCGACGTCTGAAATTCGGGTTCACCTGCATGGGCTGTTCCACGCCAGCACGCTCTGTCAATGCCGATTCGTAATAAGGATTTGCCATGATTATTGCTGATTAAAGTTGAACTTTACGGCATCCTTCATCTCTTCGAAGTAGTGGAAACGCATTCCTTCGATGAAATTCTCCTTGATGTCGTCGATATCTTTTTTGTTCTCCTTGGACATCACAATGTCGAAGATGCCGCAGCGTTTGGCCGCCAAGATCTTCTCTTTGATACCACCCACGGGGAGCAGTTTTCCACGCAGGGTAATCTCGCCCGTCATGGCAACTTTCTCACGCACAGGATTTTTTGTGTATGCGGAGACCAAGGCCGTGAGGATAGTGATACCCGCAGAGGGACCGTCTTTCGGAGTTGCGCCCTCGGGGACATGGATATGCACTTTCTTGGTGTTAAAGTCTTCAGGATCAATGCCATACTCTTTGGCATGAGCCTTCAAGAATTCGTAGGCGATGGTGGCGGATTCCTTCATCACGTCGCCGAGGTTGCCAGTGAGGGTCATCTCACCCTTGCCTGCACTCGTAAGTGCCTCAACGAAAAGGATTTCGCCGCCTACAGCCGTCCAAGCCAAACCAGTAGCCACCCCAAAGACATCTTTGTCTAACGCCTTCTCCATCTGGAAGATAGGCGAACCTAAAATCTCTTTCAGATCTTCGGGTTTCACATCGGGTTGCATAGTGCCCTCTTGCACAAATTGCGCGGCGCGTTTGCGGATGATTTTCGCAAGGGTGCGTTCCAGTCCACGCACGCCCGACTCGCGGGTGTAGTCGCTGATGACCGCCTTTACCGTCTCTTCCGGGATAGTCAGCTGCTCAGCAGTCAATCCGTTGTCTTTCAGTTGCTTCGGAATAAGGTGCTTCATGGCGATGGACAGCTTCTCTTCCGCCAGATAGCCCGGGATGTCGATGATTTCCATACGGTCGAGCAGGGCAGAATGGATGCTGTTGAGGTTGTTGGCGGTAGCGATAAAGAGCACTTTCGACAGGTCGAAAGGAGTCTCCAAGTAGTTGTCATTGAAAGAGCTGTTTTGCTCGGGATCCATCACTTCGAGCAGCGCCGCGGATGGGTCGCCGTTGACGGTCATGCCGGAGACTTTGTCTATTTCGTCAAGCACGAAGACGGGGTTGGAGTAACCCACCTTGCGCATGTTTTGGATGATGCGGCCCGGCATTGCACCGATGTAGGTCTTGCGGTGACCGCGAATTTCGGACTCGTCGTGCACACCACCGAGGGAGATGCGGACGTACTTGCGCCCAATGGCCTCCGCGATGGAGCGTCCGAGGGAGGTCTTACCGACACCAGGAGGGCCTGCCAAGCAGAGAATCGGCGATTTCATGTCGCCCTTCAGCTTCAGCACAGCCAGATATTCAATGATGCGCTCTTTCACCTTTTCCAAGCCGTAATGGTCCTTGTCGAGAATTTCGCGCGTCTTTTTCAGGTCGAAATTATCCTCGCTGTATTCGTTCCACGGCAGATCGACCAACAGCTCTAAGTAGTTGAGCTGCACGGAGTAATCGGGTGACATGTAGTTGGTGCGCTGCAGTTTCTTGAACTCCTTCTCGAAAAGATCGGCGGTCTCTTGGTTCCACTTTTTCTTAGCAGCACGCTCCCGCAACTCGTCAAAATCCTTTTCACTGGTAGGTCCACCCAACTCCTCCTGAATCGTCTTCATCTGTTGGTTCAGGATGTATTCGCGCTGCTGCTTTTCCATTTCCTGACTCGACTTGGTATGGATTTGGTGTTTGATTTCCACCACTTGCAGCTCATGCGACAACAAGGCTAAAACTTTGTCGGCGCGCAACATAATATCCTGAGTTTCAAGAATCTCCTGTTTTTCTTCCACCGCAATGGAGAGATTGGAGACGATGAAATTGAGCAGGAAGGTATTGCTTTCGATATTGTTGACAGCAGTGATTGCATCGCGGGGCGTTCCGGGCGTGAGTTGTAGAATGTTGCCCATCGTCTCGCGAATCATAATCATCTTGGCCTTAAACTCCTCAGTATCCGTCGTCTCCTCATCCAGATCGTTGGTCGGATAAGGATGAACCTCGCAGCGGTAGTACGGGCGCGATTGCAGAACACGTCCAATCTCAAACACTTTCACCCCTTGCACCACCATCATGATGTTGCCGTCGGGGATGTTGAGGGTTTTGAGGATACGGGCGATAGTACCCACACGGTACATATCTTTGATGGTAGGATCTTCCACGTTGTTGTCGCGCTGCGCCACCACCCCTATCGGGCAGTCAATGTTGGAGCAATCGCGGGCCAACTTCAACGATTTTTCGCGTCCGATGGTAATCGGAATGACCATACCCGGGAAGAGCACGGTGTTGCGCAAGGGCAAAAGAGGCACCTCATCGGGCAGACTCTCTTCGCTCAACTTGATTTCATCGTCCACGGAAAGAATGGGAATGACGTTGGATTCGCCACTCAGAAAACCGCCTGCTGCAAAGATATCTTTAATCATTTCAAGAAGTTACCATAAAAAAACTGACCTTTTTCGGGTTACAAAAAAGGTCAGCAAAAGTACAAAATATATGGATTATTTCGATTTGCCAGCTTCAAAATGGCGGGCATATTTGTTGCGGAATTTATCCACACGACCAGCGGTGTCAACCAACTTCATCTTACCGGTGAAGAAGGGGTGTGAGGTGCTGGAAATCTCTAATTTTACGAGCGGATATTCATTTCCGTCTTCCCATACAATCGTGTCTTTCGTGTTGACCGTTGACTTGGTAAGGAAAGCATAGTCGTTAGACATGTCCTTGAAAACCACGGTTCTATACTCCTTAGGATGGATGTCTTTTTTCATATTATTTGATATTTTTTTAGTCGTTAAAATTGGACGGCAAAAATACACTTTTTTTAATATCAACAAGTTCCGTTTGAAAAATTTTTTTCACCACCCAAACGGTGCCTGCTCAAAACTTTGTATTCGGGACCTTCTTTATGCAGAAAACTCTGATATAGAATAAGTTCTGAAATATCTATCGTTTGCTTGAACGTGGAAGGTACCGCTTCAATGCTTTCCCAGAACTTGGGTTTCGAATGGAGATTTTTGATGCGACCGAGGGTGATATGCGGCACAAAATTGCCATAATTGGGTTCAAATCCGAGGTCTAACAACTTGGGTTCCAGTTCTTCAAAAAGCTTTTTGAAAGGTTCGAAATGGTCGAAACCCAACCAGATCACCTCTGGATGATAATGACTTCCGAAAACTCCTATTTTGTTGATTTCCAGCGTAAACGGTTGGCTTTGTGCGCACGCTTCCGCCAACGCCTTGCGGATGTCGGGTATCTGTTGAGGAGGGGTCGCGCCCAAGAAACGCAAGGTCAGGTGCCGCACCTCGTCTTTCACCCAGACGATGTCGTCATGACGCAGACGAAAACGCAAATCGGCAGAGATCTTTTGGACCTCCGCCGACAGGGATATTACCGGAGTGGCGATGAACAATCGTTTCATTCGCCCTTGGTGTTCTGGTTGTGGAAGCGCAACAACTTGTTATAGAGGTGTCTGCGCTCCGGTCCGATCACGTTGTGGTCGTGGACGGTATAGACGAAGTATTCCAGCTCAATATTGTCGCTGACTGCCTGACGAAGCAACTCCAACGTATGTTGTTGAACCACCGTATGGTCTTGTGCACCGTGCATCACGAGCAACGGACATTTCACGTTCTTGATTTTCGGGATGATGTTGGCGTTGGCATAACCGGAAGGATTCTCCTGCGGGGTGTCCATATAACGCTCGCCATACATCACCTCGTACCACTCCCAATTGACCACCGGACCGCCGCAAGAGGCTGCCTTGAAGGTCTCGGGATGGGAGGTAATCAAAGACAACACCATGAAACCGCCGTAGCTCCAGCCATCGACACCGATACGGTCGGCATCCACGTAAGGCAGTGATTTCAAATACTCTACGCCACACATCTGGTCTTCCACCTCGCGTACGCCGAGATTGCGGTGGATACATTTTTCAAACTCAGCACCACGATTGTCCGTGCCACGGTTATCCAACGTGAAGACGATATAGCCCTGTTGTGCCATAAATTCGAGGAAAAGACCGCCAGAGAGGTATTGGTTGGTTACCAATTGTGAGTGCGGACCGCCATAAACGTACAGGAAGACAGGATATTTCTTGCTCTTGTCCATGTTCGGAGGCGTAATCATGCGGCACCAAAGGGAATCGCCTTCTTTGTTCACGATGGGGAAGATTTTCGTATCGCCGAGCTGCATCACACCAAACGGACTTTTGGCGGTAAGCAACGTCTTGATGGTCTTGCCTTTGTTATCCACCAAGGAAATCACGCGAGGAGTGGTCGGATTGCTGAAATAATCAACGAAATAGTTTTTCGATTCACTGAAAACGGGGCGATGGACACCATCGGCATGAGCCAAGCAGGTGAGCGTGCCCTTATCCAAGTTTACCTTGCAAACATATTGGTTCACCGGTTTTTCCAAAGACGCAGTGAAATAAATATTCTTCATGTCTTTGTCCATGCCGTAGTATTCATCGATGTCGAATTTGCCATCCACCACTTTCTTGATCAGTTTACCATCAGGTTGGTAAGCATAAAGATGGTTCCAGCCGTCGCGGTCGCTGAACCAGAGGAAGTTGCCGTTTCCCATGAAAATCATGCGGTGAGTGGGCTCCACATAGCGGCTATCGCTCTCCTCAATGAGGGTGGCTAACTTCTTGCCCGTTTGCAGGTCGTACCAAATTAATTTGGAGTGGTTCTGTTCGCGATTGAGGTGCGTGATGTAGATGTATTTTTCGTCAGGAGAGAACGTTACGTTGGTCAGGAACTCGCCGTCGGCTTTGTCGGTGTTGATGTAGTGGTAAACGGGAGTGCCTTTTTCAGCGGATTTGGCCACGTCGAAGATACCGAGGGTCACCACGTGGGAGGTGCGGCCGGCCATCGGGTACTTGATGTTCTCAACCGTCGCGATGGGCGTACCCGTATTCACGAGCGGGTAATCCTCCACCATACTCTCGTCCATGCGATAGAAGGCGACGAAGTTGCCCTTCGGGGAGATGTACTGGCCCTCGTTGATGCCCCACTCGCTGCGGTGCACCGATTCGCCAAACACGATATTTTTGCCCGTGTCAGGACAAAGCAGGACCGGTTTGTAGCCGTTCAGAGCGCTTTCCACAAACACGCCTTTGTCGTTCTTGATGACGAAGACTTTATTCTTAATGTCTTGATCGATCACATCGTCCCAATCCACTTTGTCGAACTCGGTGGTGGTGATCTTGCCTTTCAGCACGTTCACGGTCTTGTGATCGCGCGGGAAGTAGAGGGTGTTGGCATCCAGCCATTCGTAGCCGTAAGGACTGGAGATTTCGTGCGCCGTCTGGGAGGCTTTGGCGAGAAAAGTGGTCTCCTTGCCACTTTTGGCGTTCACCAGCATGATGTTCTGGTCGTCGTCGATGTAGGAATACTGGTCTGCGCCAGGTTGCCACGCGATGCCATAGATGTTCTCAATGACATAGCGCTTGGATAAATCAATGGTTTGACCGAAGACCGGCACCAAAAACATCACACAAAAGATGCTTAATAACAGAGTTAACTTTTTCATATTCAATTGTTTATTATTTAATCAAAAGAAGGTGGCAAATGTACACATTTTATATATGCACAGACAAATGAAAAGGCCACTGTAGAGATGAGGCGCACCCCATCCCTACTGGAAATCGTAATAGTCGAAACGCAGATGCTTCACAGAAATTCCCTTGTTTTGCAGCTCCTGCAACGATTGGATACCGATTTTGAGATGCATAAGGGCGTAATTTTCCGTCACCACTTTGTCTGACGCGGCGGTTTTCACCCCGTCGGGAAGCATCGGTTGGTCGGAAACCATCAGCAACGCGCCCGTGGGGATACGGTTGTAAAAACCGACGGAGAAGAGGGTGGCCGTTTCCATATCGACGGCTGTGGCGCGGATGCTGCGAAGATAATCCTTGAACTTCTCGTCGTGCTCCCACACGCGGCGGTTGGTGGTATAGACGGTGCCCGTCCAATACTCTAATCCATGGCTACTGATGGTCGCGGAGATAGCTTTCTCCAGGTTAAATGCCGGAAGCGCGGGCACTTCTTCGGGGAAGTAGTCGCGGGAAGTACCTTCCCCGCGAATTCCCGCAATGGGTAACAGCATGGCACCCAGTCCGATATAGGATTTCAGACTTCCGCATTTGCCGAGAAAAAGCACGGCCTTGGGCTTCACCGCCGTCAGCAGGTCCATGATGGTGGCGGCATTCGGACTGCCCATCATGAAATCGATGATGGTGATGTTGTTGCTGGTAGCAGACCGCATCGATTTCTCCATACCATAGATGGTTGCGCCCGTCAGGTCAGCAAAATTGCGCACGTACTCACGGAAGTTTGTCAATAATATATATTGCCCGAATTCTTCGAGCGGCATTCCCGTGTAGCGTGGGAGCCAGTTTCTTACGATATCTTCTTTGGATTTCAGCATGGGTTGGTTGAGGGTTTAGGGTTGAGGGTTTAGGGTTGAGGGTTGAGGGTTGAGGGTTGAGGGTTTAAGGTTTAGGGTTTAAGGTTTAGGGTCGAGGGTCGAGGGTCGAGTCATTAGTAGATAGGTTTGAATTTCAGAAATGGGAATTTGAAAGTTAGGCGTGGCGTGGCCAAGGTGGTCGAGGAGGGTGAAATTGATAAGATTGTCGCTGTTTTTCTTGTCGTTTTGCATAAAAACAACGAGTTTTGACAAGATTTCTTCGGTAAGCGTCATGATTTGGAAATGTTTGGGTAGAAATGCGGCGATTTGTTGCCATTCGTTCTGGGGAAGAAGACCCAGTTTTGTGGAAAGAAGAGATTCGTAGTAAAGTCCTTGTGCCACGGCGAGACCATGCGCGATGGGCGTTCCCTTTTCTGCACCATAACTCTCGATGGCATGTCCGATAGTATGTCCGAAATTCAAAATATGCCGCAGACCAGTGTCTTTGGGATCTTTTTTCACGACATTTTGCTTGAAATCGACGCAAAACGTTAAAAAATCGGGTTCCAAATGCTCGATGGAGTCCAATTGGCACAACTTTTGGAACAACTCTTCGGAACCGATGAGGGCATATTTCACCAACTCCCCGAAGCCACTGCGAAGCTCTTCATCGGGTAAGGTTTTCAACAGGGAAATATCCACAGGAAGTTGAATGTCAGGAAAATAGAAGGTTCCGACACCGTTCTTTAGGTATTGCAGATTGATGCCCGTTTTTCCGCCGACGGCCGCATCAATCATGGCAAGCAAAGTGGTGGGGTGGTTCGCAAAACGGATGCCGCGCTTGTAGGTGGAAGCCACAAATCCGCCGAGGTCGCATACCATACCACCGCCAAAATTCAACAGAAAAACGTTCCTGTCATATTGCTTTTCGGCAAGATAATCCCAAATCTTTACGGCAGTTTCTATGGACTTGGAGGATTCACCTGCGGGAAGCACATAATGGTCCAATTGACAAAACTCCTGTAAACCAGAGAAATAGTCTGGATAAAGTCTGTTCACATTTTCATCGGTCAAAATCACCACATTTCGGATGTTTTCCCGTTGAAAATAGGCTGTCAATGGTTGTATAGCTTCCTTTTTACTCATTATCCTTCCATTTCCACGGCCACGTATTCCGTTTTTCCATCCAAAGGCGGGTTCAGCTTGCACAATTTCACGGCCACATGCTGCACTTGCGGAAAATCTTGCTTGATATGGCGGACAATCCGGTCTGCAACGGTTTCGATGAGGTGCCGAGGTTCGTTCATCACCTTCTGTATCGTCTTGTAAACCAGCTGATAATTAACAGATTGCTCCACATCATCGTTGGCAATCGCCGCTTCCGCATCATAGGTAAGTCTCACATCCACAGTGAAATACGTTCCAATACGTTGTTCTTCTTCAAAACAGCCGTGGAAAGCGTAAAACCGCATGTCTTTCAGATATATAGTGGTAGTATTCATCGTTTACTATTTATATTTCACAAAAGAAAAGGCAAAAATACAATTTTTCCACATTCGTTTCCGCATTTTGGCAAACTGCATTTATGATTTTTTAGGAGTCCTAAATTTTTGTATCTTTGCCCCGATTTTCGAAAAACTGAAAATATGAAAATGGATATTCTGCTCGGCCTGCAATGGGGCGACGAAGGTAAAGGTAAAATTGTGGACGTTCTGACGCCCAAGTATGATGTTATTGCGCGTTTCCAAGGCGGTCCGAACGCGGGTCACTCGCTGGAATTCAACGGTTTGCGCCATGTGTTGCACATCATCCCGTCGGGTATCTTCCACAAAAGCAAAGTTAACATCATCGGTAACGGGGTTGTCATCGACCCGATCATCTTTGAAGAAGAGATTAACGCCCTGATTAATATGGGGTTGACCCCGACCGACAATCTCTATATTTCCCGCAAGGCACACCTGATTCTGCCCACACACAAGCTGTTGGACGCCGCTCAGGAAGCGCACAAGGGCAACATGAAGATCGGTTCCACCCTGAAGGGCATCGGACCGACCTATACGGACAAAACCGCCCGCTCAGGTTTGCGCGTTTGCGACCTCGAATCTCCTGATTTTGAGGCAAAATACCAGCAAAAAATCCAAGAGCATATCGAAATGCTGAAGCACTATCATTTCGATTATGAGGAAAAACTGAAAGAATTGGATGCACAATGGCGCAAGTCATTGGCCACCATACGCAAATTCACGTTCATCGATAGTGAATACGTTGTGCATGAATATCTTACGGAAGAAAAAACCGTTTTGGCAGAAGGCGCGCAAGGCACGTTGCTGGATGTTGAATTTGGCGCATATCCCTTCGTCACCTCCTCCAACACCATCGCTGCCGGCGCATTCACCGGACTCGGTTTGGCACCGCACTACGCCGGTCGCGTGTTCGGCATCGTGAAGGCCTATTGCACCCGCGTGGGCAGCGGTCCGTTCCCTACCGAACTGTTCGACGAGACAGGCGAATTCCTGCGCAAGGAAGGTAACGAATACGGCGCAACTACTGGAAGACCAAGACGTTGCGGATGGCTTGACTTGGTGGCCCTGCGTTATGCTCTGATGATCAACGGCGTGACAGATATCGCCCTCACCAAGGCCGACGTGCTCTCCAAATTGGACGAAATCAAGGTCTGTACAGCCTACCGCGTGAACGGAGAACTCACCGACCGTATGCCGTCCGCCAATGACGTGACGATTGAACCCGTTTATACCACCGTTCCTGGCTGGAAAGAGGACATCTCGGGCTGCAAAACCTACGAAGAGCTTCCACAGACATTCAAGGATTACATTCAATTTATTGAAGATAAGACAAATACGAAAGTTTCCATTATCTCAGTGAGCCCTGACCGCGAGGCTACGATTTTCAGATATTGAGTCGATTTATGAAAAAGATTCGGTTCTTTTGGCTATGCTGTTTGCTGTTTTTTGCGGGCAGCACGACTTTGTACGCCCAAAAAGAGGCCGAAAATGATGCTCTTTTGCAGCTGCTGCGTCAGGAAATGCAACAGCAGTTCGATTCTTTGCAGAAAACCGATTATCCGCCCTATTACATGGCCTATCGAGTCAACGAGACTACAGAGCACCTGATGACCGCCAATTTTGGACAAATCTATGCGAATAATTCCTCAAAAACGGCCTTTCTGACCATAGAAATCCGCGTTGGGAGCCCTGAAACAGACAATTACCACTACTTCAACAATAGGAACACCTATCTCAAGCAAATTCCGCTGCCTATTGAGGAGAATGAGTCGTTGATTCGAAAAATAATCCGGACAGAGACGCATCATGCGCTGCAAGAGGCTATATTGCAAAGTATTGAAAATCAATCAATAGTGAAAGCTCTTGACCCAAATGAGAATCAGGAGAAATTGATTTTTATGAGTTATGATAGGGATGGTTACTATGAGTTGCCGATGATGGATTCTCGATGGAATGCGGAGGAGTGGGAAACCCGTTTGAGGCATTGTACGCTTGAAGATGTGTTTCAGCTTACGTCTAAATCTGCTCAGTTGAAATATCAGACTACACGAAAATACTTGGTTAACAGTGAAAAAAGTTTCTTCGTGGAAAATCAATCCTCTGCAATGCTGAGCCTGCATGTAGAGGGTTTAACACAAGATGCTATCCCAGAACATATTGAAAGACAATATTTTGCACTTTATCCTGACCAACTTCCTGATGCGGATGCATTGTACAATGAGATGACGGATATGGAGATTGCGTTGTCTTTTGTATTTTTTGCTGAGAATCCTGCTCCCTTTCATTGCCCTGTCCTTTTTTCCTCCGATGCTGCATCTGTCCTGATGCACAATCTATTAGGTCATGAGTTGGAAAATTCAGAGAATAGTGTTTTTCGGGGTAAGTTGAAACAACAAGTGCTTCCGAGATCTTTTTCTGTGTACAGCGATCCAACTCTATCAAGTGCGGATGGCTATTATTATGGAGGTTATTATATGTTTGATGATGAGGGTGTTATAGCTGAACGTGTGATGCACATATCCAATGGAGAGCTCCAAAAGATGCTGGCCTCGCGCACGCAACAGCCGAATGCCTACCACTCTAACGGTCACGCACGCGGAAACCATCAGTTGCCGAAAGCCAGACAATCCAATTTTTTTGTGGAATCATCTACGGTGTTGAATGAAAGCCAGTTGTTTGAATTACTTGAAAAAGAAGCGGCTCAACAAAAGGTGGATTATGTCTTATATGTGCAAGAGGTGGAATTACGCTGTGATACAAATAATATAGTGACTATCTATCCGACATTTTGTCGTAAAATCTATCCTAAAAATCAAAAAGACGAAGTTGTCAGAGATGTGATACTGACAGGAAGCAAGCAGCAGTGGATCGACAATTTGATCGCTGCTGGAAATGTTAAGGGAAACGTGACATTGACTTGCCACAGTCAACAGGACGATTTGCTTACCAGTTGTGCGTCGCCGGCGTTGCTTTTCCGCTCTGTAGAGGTTCAGCAGCTGATGAAAACACCACAAGCTGCGATTCCGAGAATGCTGACAGGCACAGGTTCCAGCTCTCCCATGAGCACGGAGGAACTTTTCCAACTGTCGGCGCAAAATGAATGGGAACTGGATTTAGAGCATCTTAAACTGGAAAATGAAAACGCACCCTATTATGAGGATTTTCTGATGACGGATGCGCGGGTTTTCACCGTCGAGGCCTCTGAAGGCAGTTTGCTTTATGCGAACGAGAAACCTGTCAGACAGTTTGTTCCGAAGGTTTTATTGGGCAATAATGCGTTCAACAATGAAAATTTGTACGAAGAAAATGCGGACTTAACCACTCTCTACTCGTTACCGTTTGGCAACCATTACTCATTTGCTCAGGATTTCTGGGCAGCGGCTGAAAATGAATATCTGAAAGCACTCCGTCAATTGAAGACCAAGCAAGCGGTTGTAGGACAAAATGTTAGAAATTTGCTACCCGACCGTTCCAGCCTCAAGGCGACCCAAACCTATCAAGCGCAATCCATAGATTTCCCTTCGTTGAATAATCTGGAGCACCTTGCCCGCGAAACCTCATCCGAGCTGGCCAAACACACCTTCCTGAGCCGCTCTGGGGTCCATATATATATATTGTCGGGGAATGCCTATTATTGGAGCAGCGAAAAAACATCTTACAGCAAACCGATTTCCATTGTCGCCGTTCAAATGTATGGAGCTGTGGAGACCATGAATGGGGGTGAATATATGGATGGAAAAACGATTTTCCTGCCCTGCACCGATTCTCTCTTTTCTTCGCAAAGCATTCAAAATGAGATAGATAAGTTGGTTTCTCACTTACGCATGGTAAAGCAAAAAAGTCAACCTATCACCGAATTTTATGTGGGTCCCATCTTAGTGGAAGGCGAGGCGGTCGGACAAATGTTGGCTTCCTCGTTGTTAGAAAACAAACCTAATTTGCTGGCATATAGAACTCCCCTTTTGACCTCGGAGAAAGAAAGTCTCCAAAACGATAATGCTTTTGAAAATCAATTAGACCAGCTTGTGACCTCTAAGAAGATCTCCGTCACAGCGAACAAATCTGGAGATACCTTTAATTCGTCGCCGTTCTGCCGTAAGGAAAAAATCGATGCAGAAGGAGCCGAAGTATCTGAAATGGAAATCGTCAAAAATGGCGAGCTCATCACCCTTATGGGCAACAGAACTGTCACGAAATCAACACCTTATAGCAATGGATTTCAACAACTAGCCATCCACAACGAAGGCTGTATAGCCACTCGTGGTGCCTCCCGACTGGATGTGGAGTGCAAAGCATCGGTTCCGCATCAGAAACTCAAGCAAATGCTGATGAGCGAAGCGAAAAAACAGGGCTGCCGATATGCGTACATCATCCGTCAACTCGACAACGGCAGTCTTCAAAATGTACTTGGCAACAACTCGCAATGCACTGAAATACTGCAACTTTATCGTGTGGATGTACAAAACGGAAAGGAAATTCCCGTCACAGGCGGCCTGATGGTGGACGGTAACTTCGGGATGTTGCAAGACCTCGTCGCGGCCTCCAATACCAGCACCGCCTACCCTGTCATGGTGCGCGTAAACGGCACCACTGCCAGCCGCGATTTCCCATTCGCCGGCGTCCCCACCTGCATCATCGCACCGGATGGGATGTTGCTGAAGAGAGGAGTTGTCGGGAGATAGGGTTGAGAGTTTATAGTTTATGGGTTATGGGTTAGAGTTTATGGGAATAGGTTTACGGTTTACAGTTTGTGGTTAGAAGGCAATAGGGAATAGGCAACAGGAAGAGTTCAAAGTTCAAGGTTCAAAGTTCAAAGTCTCTATTACAAAGCATCTGTTTCTCGCCAGTGCACGACTAACAGCCAACAGCCAACAGCCAATAGCTAACAGCTAATAGCTAACAGTCAATAGCCAACAGCTCCAAGAGTTCCTCTTTCGTCGTGTTGTTGAAATACCGTTTCACGTCAATTTCAGCCAATTTCTTTTGCAGTTCTTGCTTGCTAAAAGGCATTCCAACAAGTTGGTTGACAAAGTTTTGGACATCGTCTTCAGAGAAGAAATCCCCATAAAAACGGATGTCTTGGATAATGCCTTTGCGAATGTCGGCGGTCATTTGGATGGAACCGCCTTTGGTACGTATCTTGTTGTTTGTCGAATAGTTAGGTGAGTTGCCGTAGTTCCATTCCCAAGTCTCGTATTTCTGTTGGGCCAAATGGTTGACAATGGTCTCTTCCTCATCCGTAAGATTCTGCAATTCAGTCATTTGATTCTGCTTCATAATGAAGTCCATCAGGTAATCCTTGAACTGCAAAACGGTCATGGGCTCAGGAAGATGATCGGAGATGTTCGTCACGCGGCTGCGCACGGATTTCACTGCCTTGTCGTCGAATTTACTCGGATCGACCTTGAGGGCGTTCGCCACATCCGCCATTTGCGACGAAAACAGCAACGTGCCATGTTCCAACACACGGTTTTCGTAAAACATCATGGCATTGCCGGAGATTTTCTTGCCGTCAATCACTAAATCGTTGCGCCCGGAAAACTCCGCCGGCACGCCCAACGACCGCAGCGCATCCACAATCGGTTGCAGATACTTCAGGAAGTCAATCTCCTTGCTGCCAGGCTCGATGTTTTGGATAAACGAGAAGTTGAGATTCCCGATGTCGTGGAAGACCGCACCGCCGCCAGTCTGTCTTCTCACTACGTTAACATGGTGACTGTCAACGTATTCTTGGTTGATTTCCGCGACCGTGTTCTGATGACGACCAATGACAATCGTGTTGTCATTTTGCCACAGCATAAAGATATTGTCTTTGGTTTGCTGCAGCAGATACTCCTCCGCCGCGAGGTTGTGGTAGGGGGAGGTGCTGTTGAGGGAGATATAACGAATGTTTTCCATAATTTGACGTTAGACGTATGATGTATGACGTATGATGTATGACGTATGATGTTTGATGTACGATGTTCGGGAATGTAGAGACGCGATTAATCGCGTCTCTACCCGCGGAGAGATAATCCAGCAAGTAGCGTATCCGGCCGGAAGTCCATCACGCTGCGCATTTCTCCCGACATGCAGAAGCCGCATTGGTTGCATACGCCAGCGCTTTTGCCTACGCATTCGGGAAGACGCGTTCCGTCGGGCAGGATGTAGTTGCACATCCAGCAAGCCTTCTCGAACGAGAGGTCCTTCATCCGCTTCAGTCCGGAAACGGAGTTCATGATGGGCATCCGCTTCTTCTTTTGTTCTATCAATTTGTCAATCAACTCAATACGCTTGTCCCAATCCAAAATCAACGGATCTTCGTCTTTGAAGAAAGCGGGCGTATAGAAATTGAAGGCGATACTCTTGAAGGTGGGGTGTTCTTTCACGAACTGCAGCGTTTCCATCACATTCACGTAGTTGTTGGAATCGATGACCATGTTGGCACTCAGCGCTTTATGTCCGCAACTATCCACGTTTTTCACCAATTTATCGAAGGTGCCTGCGCCGCGCACGGCATCGTGATATTCGTGGATGCCGTCCATGCTGACCCATATCGAGTTGGCTTTGAGCCCGGCGAAGGGCTGCTGGGCGTTGGTGGTCACGGTGGTGGTGAAGAAGCCGATTTCGTGCGCGAGGTCGATGAGGTCGTTGAGCCGCCGGTCGCCATCGCGCCACAAGGTCGGTTCGCCGCCTTCGAAATCCACGAAACGGGAGCCCAACTGGTAGGAGTAGAGCAGTTCCTCGCGGATCTGGTCGTAACTTTTGACGGTCGGATGTTCATGGTCATACACGCTGCAGTGCGAACACGACAGGTTGCACTGGTTGGTGATGAACAGCACCGTCTGCAGCGGTTTGCGCCGTTTCAGGAATTTGGTCTGGAAGTACCAATTACCGAGGTAGAAGAGCATCATTTTTTTCTAAAATTTGAGCGGCAAAAATAGACTTTTTTCGGGTTAGAAAGACAATGGAGTTGTTTTTTGGACGACAACTAGGACAACTGGGACAACATTAAGGGATTTGAAAATATTTGTATCTTCGCGGCATGAAATCCACTATCGCATTTGACCAAGCTCAAACACCATCAAAAATGAAATCAAACGAAAAGGACAACTGTTTGTATGAGAGCAATTTGCCTATCTCACAATGTTTCTTAGGCATAGTATTGGCAATTGGACTAAGTATGCCTGCATTGTATCTTTCGGCAAACCCAATTCCCTCATACTTTTTGACAGTAGCGATATTGTCAATTATTGGATGGTCGTTATTTTTGAGGAAAAGTTTCTTTTATCAAGACCACGTGGTCATCACTTACCCTCTACGTTTTTTCAAACGACAAATCAGAATCCAATATGAGGATATTGAAGCTTTTCAGTTCAAGGAAATTGCTCTTGAAGGTGAGTTTCTATCCATTATCACTAAAGAAGAAGAGAGTGTTTTAAGAAAACTGTACATCAAATATTTTTGTTCTTCTATGGTTAGCTCTCGAGACTGGCACAAAAGAATGAGTTTCTTTTATTTATTGAAATATTTGAAGTCGGAAGGCTATTGGATAAAGATAATTGACAGGTCGTATGGTTTCACCACTCTTGAGAAGCGTGTTGAATTAGCGTTCGGTTCTGGCAATTCCGATTATGTGAGAAAACCACCTTCCGAAAGACGAAAAAGAAGGAAAAAAGACATTATAATAACTATTATCGCAATTTTGATAGGACTTGCGTTAGGTGTACTCCTCCCAATCCGCCGTTGATAACAAAGTGTTGTCCTAGTTGTCCCAGTTGTCTTCCAAAACTGAAAAAATCCTATCTTCGCGGCGATGAAATATCGCTGTTACAATTCATTTGTTCTTGCAATGCACCTTTTGCTGCTGCCCGTCATATTGATATGGCCCAGTACAGCAACGGCTCAGTCGGTTAAATTAGCTGTATTCGCCACAGACTCTTTAACGGAAGAGAACGTGACAGATTGTTATGTTTATATCAATGACTCTGTTTTTCACCATTCACTTGATGGGGCCAATGTCGCATATTTCGTGTTGGATAATGCCAGAGACAACACATACAGAATCAGAGTTCACAAAACCCATTACCATGACAAAATCTTTGACTTAAAGGTGCCCAAAAACACACTGGATACGACTGTTTATGTCAAAATGAATTACATTTTTTCAGAGCCTCAGTTGCCTATCTTTTTTTTCGACAGTGCAAGTACGTACCCTGACACCAATTTCAACCCTGTTTATACAGAGCCGGTCTTGTGGTTGGGGAAAATTCAGAAAGCCAACGATTTCACTGTACAGATAAATGCCTATTGTTCCTCTGGAAACAACATACAAGACCCAACACTGTGCGAGCAAAGAATACATTGCGTGAAAAATATGTTGATACAACATGGTGTCGATACTTCAAAAATCGAGGTCCTGATGCATCAGTTTGAACCTTATCAAATATTATACCCACAGGAATTCGACCAGTATTTTCATTTCAAGGATATACTGAACGAGGGTTTTATACGGAATCTTCCCGCCAGTGAAAAACGTAAAGCGATGAAGTACAACAGCCGCATAACGGTGACGGTTGCCGATGGCCGTTCGTCCACTAAAAGAAGTGTGCCAACGGCTTTGCATGACGATTCCATCCCCGTGGTCAAAACCGTAAACGAGTTGGCTCATTCTGATGCTAAAAAGGTGATGCTCAGAACGAACAATATTTGTTTTCAGTTTGTGACTCTGCATTTGGACACTATTGACTATCAAAATCGCGTTTTTTTGGATTCGATCGCGGATTACTTATTGTCACATAATAATGTGAAATCTGTTGAAGTTAACATACACCTGTCACTTAAAGAATGGTATGAAGAATACTCCATAAGCAAGTTGTTATATATGTACGAAGAAATTATTTCCTATTTGGGAAATAAGGGTGTGGACACAACCTATATTACAGGAAAGCAATGCTATGATTACTATCCCATAATCGATTGCAACAAATTGTCAGGTGAAGAATGTCGGAAATGTTTCGACAATGATGACTTCAGACTGAACCGGCGGGTGGAATTTGTGATAACCAAACGATGATGATAATGTAAAACAAATAAGCAGGCACTAATAATTGAAGAAAAATGAATCGACTCCCTAAAATTATCGTCCTGTCAATACTGATTGTCATAGGTGTCGTAGGTATAGCTTATGTGGCAATCATGGCGTACATACACTATGATGTGTTCGGAAAAAGTCCGTCGTATGAAGGGACCAGACAAAATTTCATCAATAATGAGTTATATTTTCAGAAGACAGAAGATTGTTTTCAGAAAATTTTCCAATGCTGTTCTTCCGTCGATTCAACAATGGAACTCATCAGATTCACTATTGATAATTCTAGCAACAATTTTGTGTTTTTTCAATATTTTTCGATAGAAGACAGAAGGCAACTTCTATTCCCGATTAGGGATTCTGGTCTTGAAATAAGCCAAAATCAAAAAGAAACATTGCAGTCCAACGGCATCACTCCTCAAATGATAGAAACACTTTATTCTAATCTAAAAAAAACAAATTGTCGTTCGGTGGAGAAAGATAAACTAAATTCTAACAATGCGATATTTATGACCTTTAAAATACTCGATTATTGTTCTATTAATTATTTGTTTTATCCTCAACCTTTTGAAGAAGATTCCATCAAGAGACATATATCCAACACGCCGCTCGGTCAGCGAGTAAGGATTTATGTCGAATGATTCTACAAATGTTTTCTAAGTTGTCTCCCAACCAGAAAAAAATTCTATCTTTGCGGCATGAAACTCACCGCCAATTCTTTTGAGATAAGTTCTAACCTTTTCAACAGCCTTGAATCATGAGCCGCAAACGGCATAGTACATCCAAGTCGAAGTACCGCAAAAGGACATCGTACGCTCAGAAGCATCCTCGGGCTCGGGCCAACAGTGAGCGCCCCTCGCCTCAAGAAGTGGAGAATGAGAAGGGTAGGATAATCTTTATAATCATTTTGATTATCACCATCGTTGGCCTATTGTTATACTTGATTCAAGGGGGTGTGCCCGCATACGATTGGTATCCTGGTAGAGCTTTTTACGATAGATAACAACTATAATGTTGTCTTAGTTGTCCAAGTTGTCGTTTCCCCAAACAATCCCAATATGAACAAGCTCCGCATCCTGCTCATCCTTTTCCTCCAAGCGACTTTTGCCGTTTCGCTGAACGGGCAAAACGGTCCTTGCTTCCGTTTCGTTGACACGCTATATCTGAAAGCGAACGTGTTGCACGTATGGCATGCCACCTGCGTCTGTCCATCCCTGAGTTGCGTGGTTCGTGACGACTCCGAAAAAGAGATCGCCCTCTCTTTGTTCAGCGGGGAATCGCATTTCCCGGAAGAGGCTATGCCGCCGCTGCTCAACCATACGCTTGCGGACAGACAGTTCGTCTTGATGCGGAATTATCTCGAGGACAGCCTCTCCAACCGGTTCACCTGGAAGCAGATCCGACATTCGTTGGAAGATGGAATACATATTGACACAACGGAGAAGATGGACCATTTCCGCGAGGAAGTGATCATGAAACGCGAGAATCCAGACCATCAGTTTTATGATTCCATCCATGATGTCATGATAGAATGGCTTGACAGAATCTTGGAATTTTCCGAAGAGGAGCTAAGCATTGGTAATTTACTTTTCGAAGAGAAAGGGAAACTCAATCCGCGACCCTCTGACGACGCGCCTATTGACACCATAGTCTGCAACGGCGACACCTATTGTTTGAAGGAGTCCCCCTTCGAATCATGGGGAATCTTGGTGGAAGTACAAAATGAATGCAACTTCTTCTATTACGACACGGCGGAAATGGATCTCCTGCAGCATCACAAATTCAAGAAGATCACATTATTTGTCCCTTTGAAGAAGAAAGAATCTGTGCAGGAGTAGTTTTCCATAATAATTGTTGTCTTTGTTGTCCCAGTTGTCGTCAAATAAAAATCCACAGCGGTTGAACGGACAAAAAGTGTATTTTTGCCCTCCGTTTGTCGGAAATATTAAACAAGCATAATAAGCTAAAATGAAGAAAACTTTTTTCTGTTTAACCCTGGTTATGATAATGGTAAGTGGTTGTAAACTAACAAAGAACGAGAAAACGTCTTCGGTCATTGACAAGGAGAGCCGCGAGACGCCCGACTTCTCGAAGGGCGTGATGGATGAGAAAATCCTTTGGTATCTCGGACGTTTGGGCGACGTGCAAGTCTCTCCCGACGGACAGACGCTGCTCTACACGGTGACCTACTTCGACTACCGCGTCAACAAAGGCAACACGGAACTTTACACGATGCCTGCCACGGGCGGCGAACCTACGCGCATCACCGCATCCGATGAAAGCGAGATGCAGCCCATCTGGCGTCCCGATGGCAAAAAAATCGCCTACCTCCGCGCCAACGACAAGGGGATGCAGATTTGGGAATCCGATCCCGATGGCAAAAACGCCAAAGCCATCAGCAATGTGGAGGGCGAAATCAACGGGTTCAGCTATGCACCGGACATGAAACATCTCTGCTTTTTCCAGAACGTGCGTTTGGAGCAGACCATCGAAGACCGCTATCCCGACCTGCCCGAGGCCGATGCCATGATTTACGACGACCTGATGTACCGCCACTGGAACTACTGGGCCGACGGCACTTACAGTCATCTTATCGTGATTGACTACCCCTCCATGGACAACGCCGTGGATTTGCTGGAGAATCAGAAGTTCCACTGTCCGAACCCGCCGTTCGGCGGTATGGAGGAGGTGGCTTGGCTTCCCGACGGCAGCAAGTTGGTTTATTGTTGCAAGAAGCTGACTGGTAAGGCGTTCGCTGAAAGTACGAACACCGATATTTATCTCTATGATTTGAACACGAAGACCACCCAGAATCTGACGGAGTTCAACAAGGGTTACGACATGGACCCGGTAATCTCTCCCGACGGCAAGAAGATGGTGTGGTGGAACATGAAAACCGATGGTTTCGAGTCGGAAAAGCACAGTTTGATGATTTACGACTTCCAAACGGGCACCGCAGAGGATTATAGCACTGATTTTGACCAAGATGCGACTGGTTTTGCGTGGAGTGAAGACAGCAAAACCGTCTATTTCATCAGCTGCATTGAAGCCACACATCACGTCTATAAGATGGATGTGGAATCGCGCATTATCGAACAAATCACCCATGGTGATTACGACTATAACACTGTGCAAGTGGATGGCAATCAGCTGATTGTCACGCGCACCACGCACGCGGAACCTTCCGAAATCTACGCAGTGCAACTCAACAATAAGTCCGTGAAGCAGCTCAGCTTCATCAACAAGGATGTTTTGGATAAGATCACACCGGCGAAAACGGTGAAGCGTTGGGTGAAGACCACCGACGGCAAGCAGATGCTCGTGTGGGTGATTCTGCCCCCGAATTTCGATTCCACCAAAAAATATCCCGCTTTGCTCTATTGTCAGGGCGGTCCGCAATCCTCTGTGAGCCAGTTCTTCTCCTACCGTTGGAACTTCCAGATGATGGCGGCGCACGACTATATCATCGTAGCCCCGAATCGCAGGGGCGTGCCCGGCTTCGGCAGCGAGTGGAACGACCAGATCAGCTGTGATTATGGTGGACAGAACATGAAGGACTACCTCGCCGCCATCGACGATGTGGCGAAGGAACCCTACGTGGATGAGAACCGATTGGGCTGTGTGGGAGCCAGTTACGGCGGCTTCAGCGTCTATTGGCTCGCCGGTCACCACGAGAAACGTTTCAAGGCGTTCATCGCACACTGCGGTATGTTCAACTTAGTGAGTTGGTACGGCACTACCGAGGAACTCTTCTTCGCCAATCACGACATCGGAGGCCCCTATTGGGCAAACCCGGTGCCGGCAAGCTACAACATCTCGCCGCACAAGTTCGTGGGCAACTGGGACACCCCGATTT
Organism: uncultured Bacteroidales bacterium; assembly: GCA_900317715.1. Lineage (GTDB taxonomy): Bacteria > Bacteroidota > Bacteroidia > Bacteroidales > WCHB1-69 > F23-D06. The sequence goes on from ONHS01000009.1 coordinate 49,792, forward strand.
TGGTCATCCACGGCGGAAAAGACTTCCGCATCCCCTACACTGAGGGCATGCAGGCCTTCGACGCCGCGCAGATGCAAGGCATCCCGAGCCGTTTCCTCTTCTTCCCAGAGGAGTGCCACTTCGTCTCGACACCGCAGAACGCCATGTTGTGGCAGAGAGAGTTCTTTAGGTGGCTGGATCAGTGGCTGAAATAGCTGTTGGCTAAGACATAGACTTAATCTTAGACCCTTTAACCCCTAAACCCTAAACCTTAAACCCTAAACTCTAAACCCTAAACCTTAACCCACAAATGAACCCACTCACCCGAATAAAGGAGCTGAACGAACGTTTTAAGGAGAAGATTGGCTGGAAGATTCTGGACAGCTATCTGCTCAAGAAAATGTTGGGTTCGGTGTTGTTCTCCATTTCGCTGTTGATGGTCGTTGTGGTTGTTTTCGACGTTTCTGAGAACATCCATCGATTCATGGGCCACAATATCCCTGCAAAAGAGGTGATCACGGGGTATTATTTCAATTTCATCCCCTATTTCATCAATCTTTTCATCCCTTTATTCACCTTTATCAGTGTTATTTGGTTCACTTCAAAACTCTCGTCACGCAACGAAATCATCTCCATTTTCGATAATGGCATCAGCTTCAACCGAATGCTGGTACCTTACGTCACGGGCGCGGTCATTATCATGATCCTTTCTTTGATATTGTCCAATTTTATCGTGCCCAACACCAACCGGAAACTGAATGATTTCAAATATCAGTATTTCGGGAAACGCAATGTGTCAACCACCTATCAACATGTCAAAAATTCCAAAAACAGTTACATTTTCGTAGAACGATGGGACAAACTGGAGGACATAGGCTATAATTTCACCTACGAAGAGTTCGCCAACAACGCCATTCGGAAAAAAATATCTGCACAGACCATAGATTATGATGAGGAGCAGCAGGTGTGGCATTTGCACCAATATATACATCGTGAAATTACGGATGACGGGGATGAGCTCATTATCACCGGGGAAGATATGGACACCACGTTCAATATCAAGCCCATGAACCTCTATCAAGATGCATTTATCAGTGAAACAATGTCTTACACTGAATTACGACAGTTTATCAAAGAAGAGAAGATGCGCGGTTCGTCGTTGCTGGCCAACTACCAAATTGAGCAGCACAAACGTTTGGCAAATCCATTGGGCATCCTGATAATGACGCTGTTAGGTCTGAGCGTGTCATGTCGGAAAAACACACGCGGGGTCGGCGTCCACATCTTTATCGGCATGGGATTGGCTTTCACCTTCATCTTTTTACAACAGATTTCCACGGTATTCTCCGTCTCGGGCGGACTCCCGCCCATCCTCGGCACATGGCTCCCGAATCTCATTTACTTGGCCATCACCATTGTGATGCTGAAATTGACACCTAAATAGGAAAAGAGTGAAAAACTGCGAAAATCGGGAAAATTTATTTACAATTAATAGTAAATATTTTCTTAATTGATTAGTTTTCAGAGAGATATTTTTCTGAATATACGCATAAATAAGTAGAAAAAAAGCGTACCTTTGCGACCTCGTTTTATAAATTACATCAAAAATGGAAAAAGAAGAAATTAAAAACAATGTGAATGCTGAGAAACTGAAAGTACTCAATTCCACACTCGAAAAACTTGAAAAAACTTTCGGAAAAGGCTCTATCATGCGCATGGGCGAGACCCACATCGAAGAGATGGACGTGATTTCCACTGGTTCCATCGGCTTGGATACCGCGCTGGGCGTGGGCGGCTTCCCGAAAGGCAGAATCGTAGAGATTTACGGACCTGAATCTTCTGGTAAGACTACGCTGGCCATCCATGCCATCGCGGAAGCGCAGAAGCAAGGCGGAATCGCTGCGTTCATTGACGCGGAACATGCCTTCGACCGTTTCTACGCCGAAAAACTGGGCGTGAACACCGCCGAACTGCTTATTTCGCAACCCGATAACGGTGAACAAGCCCTCGAAATCGCGGATAATTTGATTCGTTCCGGTGCCATCGACATCATCGTCATCGACTCCGTGGCAGCCCTTACGCCAAAGAGCGAAATCGAAGGCGACATGGGCGACTCCAAGGTCGGTCTGCAAGCGCGTTTGATGTCACAAGCTTTGCGCAAACTTACCGCAACCATCAATAAAACAGGTTGTTGCTGTATTTTCATCAACCAATTGCGTGAGAAGATCGGCATCCTGTTCGGCAATCCCGAAACCACCACCGGCGGTAATGCGTTGAAGTTCTACGCATCCGTGCGTTTAGATATCCGTCGTCAAACTCAAATCAAAGACGGGGACACGGCCATCGGTAACCATGTGAAAGTCAAGGTGGTGAAGAACAAGGTTGCGCCTCCATTCCGCACGGCAGAGTTTGACATCATGTTCGGCGAAGGTATCTCCAAGGCTGGCGAGATCGTGGACCTGGGCGTGGAATACAACATCATCAAGAAGTCCGGTTCCTGGTTCTCCTACGGCGACTCCAAACTGGCACAAGGTCGTGACAGCGTGAAACAACTCCTCAACGACAACCCCGAACTCTCCGACGAAATCGAAGCGAAGATTCGCGAAGCGATCAAGGAAAATATGAAATA
>ONHS01000037.1 GCA_900317715.1 uncultured Bacteroidales bacterium
GCCCAACCACCAACTACACACAGTGGCCGAAGCTTGCGGCTGTCCCATGACGAACCACCACCACGCCCTCGCCGACGCGGAAGCGTGCGCACGGATTGCGATGCGGTTGTTGTAGAAGCGATTGTCAAGAATTTAGTGAGATATTTTTCTGTATTGATAATCAGCAAAATACAGAATATATAACAAATAAGGTGATGTATCTCGTCTGCACAGATATATTTCTTACTTTTGCGCCGTCTTTCATTTCATCATTATGTTACAAAAACTCTTTGGGTTTGACCCCAAAAAGCACAGTATTAAGACGGAAATAGTGGCGGGAATCACCACTTTCCTGACGATGGCCTACATTCTGGCCGTCAACCCCAGCATTTTCGCCCCTTTGGCTGAGCAGGGGATGCCTACCGATTCGGTGTTCACCACCACCGCGCTGGCGGCTATCGTCGGCACCATCATCATGGCATTTTACGCCAAGAAGCCCTTCGCTCTCGCCCCCGGCATGGGACTGAACGCCTTCTTCGTCTTCACCGTCTGCCTCACCATGGGCTACTCGTGGCAGTTCGCCCTCACCGCCATCCTGCTGGAAGGCATCATTTTCATTATACTCACCATCACCAATGTCCGGCAAGCCATTGTGGACGCCATCCCAGCCTCGCTGAAATACGCAATTGGGGCGGGTATCGGACTTTTCATCGCGTTCATCGGACTGCAAGATGCCAGCATCATCGTTGACGACCCCGCCACGCTCGTCAGCCTTAGCGAAGTTAAAAGCAGCTCCATCCTCCTCTTCATCATCGGAATGGCCGTCACCTCCATCCTCGTGGTTAAGAAGGTGAAAGGCGGCATTCTGTTCGGTATGTTAGCCACTACCGTCATCGGCATTTTCTTCGGGGAAACCCATATCGACCATGCGGTGTCGATGCCCGCGTCTATAACACCCATTTTCTGTCAGTTCGAGTGGTCGAACGTCCTCACTTGGGATATGCTCGTCGTGGTGCTCACCTTCCTTTTCCTGGACATGTTCGACACCCTCGGCACCGTCATTGGCGTGTCGGTGAAGGCAAATATGATCGACAAAGAGGGTCGTGTGGAAGGCCTCAGCCAAATTCTCATGACTGATGCCATTGCCACTACCGTTGGTGCCTGCTTAGGTTCCTGTACCACAACCACTTACGTTGAAAGTGCTTCTGGTGTGGCCGAAGGCGGAAGTACAGGATTGACGGCCTTGGTGGTGGCCATCTGTTTTGTCTTTGCGCTGTTCTTGAGTCCCATTTTCCTGGCTATTCCACCTGCTGCCACCGGCGCGGTGCTGGTCATCGTCGGCGTGATCATGATGTCGCCCATCGCCAAAATCGACTGGAACGATTACCGCGAATCCATCCCCGCCTTCCTCACTTCCGTGCTGATGCCTCTGACCTACAGCATCTCCCACGGCATCATGATCGGCACCATCTCCTACGTGATCATCAACGCCTGCACGGGCAAAATGAAGAAAACCAATGCCGTGCTATGGGTTCTTGCGATTCTGTTTGTATTGAGATATATTTTTCTGTAAACTAAAACAACATTCATCCATATTCTTCGTTAATACTTCAATGTTACAACCTCGATAGGGAATCTGTTATGAAAAAGCGTGCGACTTTTATTATCATATTGTCTTTAGCCTTTGTCTATAGTTCATACGCTCAAATTCAGCATTTTACATGGCAGGGCAAGCAACGTGATTATCTTTTTAGCACACCAGCTAATCGTGACGGATCGTTGCCCGTATTGTTTTTCTTACACGGGCTGGGCGAGACCATTACCAGTTGTAACGAGGAGTTCAACTTCGGACAGTTGGCTGAGGATTTCGGTTGGGCAATTGTGGTGCCACAAGCCCTCAGCCAAAGTATTTTCGGCACGATGTGGAACGCTGGACTGATAAGCAGCTCTATTGACGATGCAGGCTTTCTTTTGGCGCTTCTTGACACGCTGACGGAGCAGTACCAACTTGACCCTGACAGCGTATTCTTCACAGGCTTCTCCATGGGCGGTTTCATGACCTATCGCATGGCCATTGATCATGGTGACCGTATTACGGCGTGCGCACCTGTCAGCGGACTGATTTCCATTATGGATGCCGCCAAAACACCCATTACCCCTGTCCGTATCCTCCACATCCATGGCACTAACGACAACATTGTTGGCTATAACGGGGTTTCTTACGGCTCGACACTCGGTCTCGGGGTCGATGCCATTCTCGATTATTGGCAGAACGCCAACGAGTGCAACGGCGAGCCCGCCATTGACACGCTGCCCAACCTCAAGATCGACGGGCTGCGTTTTATCCGCTACACCTACCATTGCGGTACCGATTTGCAACATTTGAAAGTGGTGGGCGGAATACACAAATGGTATCACGATGCTGACATGTATGATGTTGGATACGAAGATGTTATCTACGAGTTTTTTACAGGACATCCTGCTCCGTCAAGAACCCCTGTTCGTGAGAAAGAACATCTGGTGTATTATCCGAACCCCACCACCGGCATCCTCAATGTCCAATTTGATTCCGAATCTCCCACCACCGAGATCCGGGTGTTTGATGTGTATGGAAAATTGGTGGATGTTGTGACAGGGACAAATGATTATTCGCCCCTACAAACCATGCAAATCGATTTGTCCCGCCACCCCGACGGTGTCTATTTCGTGCAAGCAGGAAACGGAAAGGTGGCGAAGGTGGTGCTGGCACGGTAATGAGGATGTGAGGATAAGAGGATGAGAGGATAAGATGAAAAAATGATAAGATGATAAGATGATGGATATGAAGCCCTTATATACTGTAAAGAGCCTGTACTCTATGGAGGAGTTCATGCGGTTTAATAGAACACTTCGTTTCAGGAACAAGAAAACCGTTGTTTTTCTCTCCATATTAGACGTCCTGTTGCTGGCTTTGACCCTGTTATGTCTGATTAACGGCAGCTACATCTGGGCCGCGATTGCCGGTTTTTATTTGCTCTTCCTCAACTGGTACCTGTTCCGCGGCATCGACCAGCGGATGGCCAAGGTGTTTATGCGGAATACGGAAATTGCCGGACAGCAGTGCGAGTTTCAGTTTTTCGAGGACCATTTCGACGCCATCACGAAAAGCGGCACCACCAGCATCAGTTACGATAAAATAAAGAACATCATTGAAACGAGAACCAATGTTTACATCATGTACTCTGATTCTCAGGGTATTATGATGAAAAAGCCGATGCCGGAGGGATTTGTGGAATTCTTGCAAACGAAGAGTAACTAGTACGACATTCGCTCCCGTGCTAAAAAGCACGAAATTATATTATCATCTTCTCCAATCTCGTCCAATCGATTTCCGGTCGAGGCTGGAAATATTTGTCATGCCTTTTGGAACGGTATAGCATGGCGTCTTCGGGATTGATGTTCCATTGCGTTTCGTCTTCAGTGATGGCGACTAACAAATCTTCCGCCCCGAAACAGAGGTACAGCCATTCTCCGATGTGCTTTTTGAACAGTTCCGGTTGGCACCACGCCTGAACAGTACAGGAGCAAAAACACCCGATATCGTCCGCCAAACCGTAGAGCACCTGTCGTGACACACCGCATGGAAATGTGATGGCATATCTGCCTTCACCACGTTTCCAAAGTAACGGCACATTTTCAAGAGTACCCTCGTAACCTGTCATACTGTCCAAAATCAGTTTCTCCAGCTGCCCGTAATCGGTTACGTTATCTAACAGGATAACGGTGGTGGTGTCTATGGGGTTGCGAAACCGCTCCTCTTGAATGGCAGCCAACTCTTTGAGCTGCTCCCGTTTGAGAAGTCGGTCTTGTAATTCCCATTTGCGTTTTATCCGATTGAAAAACAGGGTGAAATAGAGCATGTACAGCGAACCACCAATCATCAAAGCTATAACGAAATAAGCAAAGAAGCCGGGCGACCATGAAGGGTCCGACAATTTTTCTTTAATGAAAAGAAACGGTACATAAGCGAAAACCAGCGCCTGGATGAAAGCAGCTATCCTAAAAAATGCATTACCGTATTTCTCGAAAAACAACATGACACAGCGGTTTCAACGAATAGTCCCCAATTAATGGCAAGGAGCTTCCTCGCACAAAAACAGCCAACAGCCAATAGCTAAAGGCTAATATCCAGCAGCCAAGAGTAGACCAATCTCTTCCTGCAACTTCTCTGACACGGGCACCAACGGCAATCGCAACGCATTGTCGATGAGGCCCATAGCAGACATAATGGCTTTCACGCCGGCGGGACTGCCCTCTTTGAAGCAATCGACGGTGAGCGGCACCAACTGCTGGTGGATTTTACGCGCCTCGTCCAATTCCTGATCCATGATATGGTGCACCATGTCGGCCACTTTTGCGGGGAACGCATTGGCCATCACTGAGATAAGTCCGTCGGCACCGGCAGCCATAAGCGGCAACGTAAGCAAATCGTCACCGGAGATTACCAAAAACCCATCAGGACGTTTGGCAAGCAGCTGCAGAATCTGCTTCATCATGCCGGAAGCCTCCTTGATGCCCACCACATTCGGACACTCCTCGATGATGCGCAACGTGGTGGCCGCCTCCAGATTGCAGGAGGTGCGACCTGGCACGTTGTAGAGAAACACCGGCATGTCGGTAGCAGAGGTAAATGCCTTGTAATGAGCAATCAAGCCTGCTTGGGAAGGCTTGTTGTAGTAAGGCGTAACCGTCAGGATGGCATCCACATCAAACTCGGCCAGATGCTCCAGCTTGCGAATCATGAACTGCGTATTGGGCCCGCCCAGTCCGACCATTACGGGCAGACGGTTGGCGTTAGTATCTAATATACAGCGCAATACATCGTCCTTTTCGGGTGGTGCGAGCGTGGGATATTCGCTGGTGGTACCCATGGCGAGCAGGTAATCCACCCCTTCGCCGATCACCTTGTTGACCAGCTGCTCCAATCGCGCAAAGTCAATTTGTCCGTCCTCTTTGAAGGGCGTGATCAGCGCGACGCCCAAACCTTTGAATGACTGTTGGATATTCGTTCTCATTTTCCTGCTAGTTTTTGGGTGTAATTGAAAGTGGATGCTAAAAATTGGTTGTAATTACCACTGGCGGTCTGTATAGTAAGGTCGTAAAGTTCTTGGTAATCGGCGCAGCTGCCGATGATAAAATGTGCGTGTGAAGTGGCTAAAATGGTCTCAATAGGCGCGTGATAGCGATAGTTGAAGTCCAAAAGAATGTCGAAATCGCGGTTGATGAAGTCTGTGACCTGAATCATATTAGGTTCGCCGCACCAAGTGAGCTGTTTTTTGCAAAAATAATCGGCGGAAAGCTGTTGGAGACAGTAAAATGGCACAAATTTTTCGTCAATATAGCCAATAAGATGCACAACCTTATTGTTTTGTTGCAGTTGGGAGAAGATTTTGAAGATGGCTTTATAGGAATCCTCATCGGTGATTTCGCAGAGCACACCGATGGTGTTGGCACGCTCCAATGCGCAAACTTCCCTTATTTTGTCGGGATTTTTCGCATTGATGCGCTTGTGGAGAAAATATCTTTTTATTTTGTCAAGCATAATAATCTGACTTTACTAAAATCGGCAAAAATACAAAATTTGTTTGAAAAAACCGTATTTTTGCCGCGGTAAGTCAAGTAAAGTTATGATGTTTTGTTTCAGAAAATTGAAAAAAAAGAGTATTCGTACGACCTCACAGCATATTGAGAGATCCTTTTTTGCTAGATTTGTCTTGTTTTTTCTCCATATTTGCTGTTTTTCATTCCTTTTTGCACAAAACGACTCCATCTCGTTTATAAATGGCCCATGGCAACGCGACACCTTAGACGGTCTTATCCTGCACCATTGTCATTTTGACAATCATCAGCTCTTTTCGTCCAATCAAATGTTATTCGTATTGGAAATATCTGACCCACAAGCATATCATCTTCAATTTGCGCATGAGAAAAAACGCACTAAGACCTCAGAGATGGCGCTAAAGCAGGGGGCTGTGGCAGCTGTAAACGGTTCCTTTTTCGATATGGACAAGCATTTTCCAATCTGCTATTTGCGCATAAATGGCGTTAATATTGGCGAAAACACACCCGGGAAAGACACTGTAAACCGAAAATATTACCAATACGGCACGCTTTGCATGGACAGCACCCACGTTTTGATTCTCAAAACAGACTCTTCCCGCCGTTGGGAGGAGGCGCTCCCCTACCCTAACATCATGACGGCTGGTCCGCTGCTGATTTACCGCGACACGCTACAATACATGCGCGACGACCGTACCTTCGTGACGCAACGACATAACCGCACAGCCGTGGGCATCCGCGAGGACGGCACCATCCTGCTCATCGTAGCAGACGGACGATTCAAGGAGGCGGAAGGCCTCTCCTTAACCGAACTTCAGCAGATTTTGCGATGGCTCGGTTGCCGCGATGCCCTCAATCTCGACGGCGGCGGCTCCACCACCATGTTCATGAACATCAACGAATTTCAAGGCGTTCTCAACTATCCCTCCGACAACGGACGTTTCGATCACGCAGGAGAACGAGGAGTGTCGAACGCAGTAATGGTGGTGAAAGGGTTATAGGTTATGGGTTATTGGTTATTGATGTTTATAGTTTAAAGTTTATAGTTTATAGTTTAGGGTTTAGGGTTTAAGGCAATAGGTTTGAGTGTTCATGAGGCTAAAAGCCAATAGCTAACAGCCAATGGTCTATGTCTAAGTTATTTGTCTAAGTCTAAGTCTAAGTCTAAGTCAAATTTTTGTACTTTTGCCGAATCAAAAATCTTTAATTATGAATATTATTTTGTATTTGCTTATTGGAGCTGTGGCTGGCTGGTTGGCTGGCAAATTAATGAATGGTGGAGGTTTCGGCCTGATAGTCAACATCATTGTCGGCGTGATCGGCGGTTTCCTCGGCGGCTGGCTGATGAGCCTTGCCCACATTCAAACGGGCCCTGGAATAATCTGGGAGCTCCTGGTTTCCGTTATCGGGGCAGTAGCTTTGCTCTTTATTATATCTCTGTTCAAGAAGAAATAAGCTATAAGGTTTCCCTGTCCGCTAACCACCGCATCACCTCGACGATCTGCGGTTCTTCGTGCTTTTTGGATAATTCGGACAGTATCTCTTTGCCCGTCTTCCCTTGTTGACGTAAGGCTTTTATCTCATTGGAAATCAGCTCAAAATCCTTGTTTCGTACGCGGTGGATCTGATTTCTGCGGCAGACATCGCATTCGCCGCAAGGGGTGCTGGTCCATTCTCCAAAATACTGCAACAGCAGCTGACTTCGGCAAACATTGTCCGTTTTGACGTAATTTTCCACCGCCGCGAGCCGCTCTTCTGCCTTTTCTTTGCGAAAATCGTAGATTTTTTTGTCGAAATAGAGGTATTTTTCGTCAATTCTGTCTTTCAAGAAAACGAGAAGCGGGATATGGCTTTGAGGTTGATAGGAAAGGATTTTCTCAGAACGGAGTTGCTTAAGTTGCTCTACAACAGATTGTTCCGTAGTTCCCAAACGGGTAGCGAGCAACTGTTCGTCTATGTCTGTAAACTGTGTAAAAACGCCTGTGTATGAGCGCAATATCAAAGTGATAATGGGTTCATATTCAGGCTTTTCTTTTTGATATTTCAGCAATTGGTCTCCATTGAGACGAAACTGCAGTTGCGACTTTTCCCGCAAATGCTCTGAAACGAGAATCACCCCGATGTTGTTGAGCAGTTTCAGGGCGTTAAAGTACTGAGTAGCATTCATGTTCACGTTCCGCGCATGTTCTTCCATCGAAAAGGGAAAGACCTTGTTTTGTCCCGTGCCGTTTTCAATGTGGAAGAACTGGCAAAGTTCTCGATACACCTCGCGCACGCGATCCAATGTGGGGAATGTGAAGGTGAAGTTGCGCTTGAGCTGCGCCACATCGTAGTTGTCGTACAACAAGATAGCTACGGCAGGCTGCTCGTCGCGACCCGCGCGCCCCGCCTCTTGGAAGTACGCCTCCAGCGTATCGGGAAGGTCGATGTGCACCACAAAACGCACGTCCGGCTTGTCAATGCCCATACCGAAAGCATTGGTGGAGACCATCACGCGAGTTTCACCCTTCATCCAACTCTGCTGCTTGCGGTCGCGTTCACGAGGCTCCAAACCGGCATGGTAATAGTCGGCGGAAATGCCGTTATTACGCAGAAATTCAGCGGTCTCCGCCGTTTTTTTGCGGTTACGCACATACACGATGCCCGAACCGGGATAACGATTCATGATGCGCAACATTCTACTGTTCTTATCCTCCTCGTTCACAACGAAATAGGTAAGATTCGAACGCTTAAAACTCTTCTGGAAGACATTTTCAGTCTTGAACTCCAAACGAAACTGGATATCCTTGACCACCTCCGGCGTGGCGGTGGCCGTAAGAGCAAGCACCGGTACTTGAGGGAAAACCTTACGAATCTGCGCGATTTCAAGATAGGGCGGACGGAAATCGTAACCCCATTGGGAGATGCAATGCGCCTCGTCCACGGCAATCATGGAAACAGGCATCCGCTCGAAGTTGGCCTTAAAGCTCTCCGTTTGAAGGCGTTCTGGAGATACGTAAAGAAAACGGTATTCGGGGTCAAACAGCACATTATCCACCATCGATTGGATTTCGCTCACGCGCATCCCCGAGTAGATCGCACCCGCCTTGATGCCTCGTGCGCGAAGGTGCTCTACCTGATCCTTCATCAGCGCAATGAGCGGCGAAATCACAATGCAAAGTCCGCCTTTGACGAGCGCGGGCACCTGAAAACAGATGGACTTGCCACCGCCCGTGGGCAGCAACGCCAACGTGTCGCGATTCTCCAACACCGACAGGATAATGTCCTCCTGCAGTGGTCGAAACGCATCATAGCCCCAGAATTGTTTCAGAACTGCGCGACTGCGTTGACGTAAAAACTCTGTTCTCTCTACCATAACAGCCGCAAAAGTACATAATATTTGAACATCTCAGAATCTAGTGAAGTACTGCCGACAGTATCTCCAAAGAATCAATCTTGTGAATCTGTTCGTTGTGCATTTGAAAATAGGAGACCAACTGTTTGAGCAACGCCACGCGCAAGCCTCTCGACGCGGTCACAGGCGCGTGCTGACTCAACAGTTGATGCAGATAACGACTCTCCGTAGCGGTCAAAAAGCCGGCATCTTCTACAAAAAAATGCTGAAAACGGCACTCTTGCAACGAAAAATAGGCATTTTCCGGAGAATAATTGTCTTCTGGGAAATACCCCATCACCATACTGAGGCGCAACAGAAAACGCAAAGGCAACTCCGCCAAATTCTCTGTGGCATTGTGCACCTTCCCGATTTCTTCCTGCAAAAAATCAAACAGCACCTCATCCTCACCCGAATCCATCAGCATTTTATACAATATCTCATTGTAGAACAACAAGATAGAACTTTTCGCCGGATCGTAATAAAGGGGATTTGAGGATCGGTGCGGCGCAATATCCTTCAAATATTTCAGTGAACTTTTGCTATGGTCATCGTAAGAGATATCCATCATGGCCAACGGCGTAAAATAGGAAACCGCAAAACGATTGTTCTTACGAAAGGCATTCTTGATGATAAACGACTGATTTCCTTGCTGTTGTGTGAATATTTTCACAATCAGCGAGGTGTCGCCATACTTGGTGGCATGCATCACAATACCTGGCGTCGAAACAATCATATTGCCATTTAACTAATTGATAAACACAAACTTCGTGACAATTTTTTCCTTCCCGTTCTCATCGGAAGCCATCACATAATAAACCCCTGTGGCAGGACGGTTGCCATAGTGGTCTTTCCCATCCCAAACCAACTGTCCACCGTTGCTATAACCCTGCCAAACCAATTTTCCAGAGCTGTCCGTAATCTTGCATAACGAATTGGCTTTCAAACCATTGACAGACACAACTCCTGCATATCCATGAGGTACGGGATTGGGGAACACCGGCAAATCCTCGTAGGTTTCGAATCCAGCCGTAGCGGTTCCACGGTAACTCACCAGACCTTTGGCGGTAGCAAAGAACACTTCTCCCGTCAATTGGTCGATGTTGATATCCACTATCTGATTGGAAAACAACGGATTATCTTCAGCAGTAAAATGCAACAACTGCTCTTGGCCATTCTCACTCATCAAGAAGACACCGGCTTTGCCTGTACCTATCCATTTGCGATTGGCGCCATCTACCGCAATAGCCGTGACTTCCTCATATTCAAACAACACAGAAACATATCCGTCCTGTTCCAATAGAATATTGCGAGGATAAACCCCGCCATTGAAAATCTTCCCTGGATAATAGATGACCTTCACGCCCTTGTCGGTACCAATCCAGATTTCGCCATCCAGATCCTCGGCCATACAATAAACCGTAGTGGAATTGACTTCAGCCGCTGCGTTCATGTCGATACGCGCCAATCGGTCATCCCCAGTATTGTCGTAAGTGCCATTCTCTGAGAAGGCTATGAGATGGTAAGTGATACCCGCACGCGGAAAATTCACCCATTTGTAACCGCGCGAATCAATCAGCAAATTCTCTGCGACCACCTCATTGATATCACTCACACCCGCATTCGCCGTAATGTTGTAGGAATGCCATGTGCCGTTCGGTTCCATCATCTTCAACATGTTAGGACAGTAACTGTTGGTCATCCACAAATTGCCTTTGGAATCATATTTCACAGAAGAAACCGCTGTATTTCCATTGCTTGTGGAATCCAAAGCAGAATTCGTCCCATTGAAATAGGCTACGGGCTTATGATTTTTGCATTTGACAATACCGTTGGTCCACGAAGCGACACACCATTCCGTCTCATCTTTCGGATGAATGGCAATATCCGTAAAATCCGTAGTCGTATGATAGGGGTCAAAATGCAGGAAATCAGAACTATTGAATTGCCATTCCGGATTTTGGAACCAGCTGACGGCCGGATAGACATAACCTGGAGCGTAAGCCGTGGAACCTCTGCGAGAGCCGTGCACCGCAGCCACTATACCATCCTTCGAGGTCACTCTCTCGACATAATCCATGTAGGGGCCCGATGCAGTGAAAAAACGATAAAAATAATACGTCATGTTATTCTGTACCAGACCATAAACATTGTCTGCTGCCCAAATATTGTTGTCATCGAGCACACAATCACGCACGTCAGGATAAGGGGGCCCATCATACCAAGTAGCCAGATAGATACGATCTGTATTATCGTCCATCAATTCCACGCCGTCCCAATTGGCAACCAACAGCTTATCATCTCGAGTATTCATAGCCCGTACCATCTGATAACTATGCCCTGTTTCTTGCCATCCATCGGAAGTTTTCCTCACCAACTTATCCTTTTCACCGTTTTCCGAAGCTTTTCTGACAGCAAACACTTTATCATTCGCAACCGCAAGATACGAAACATTCGTCGTGTCCTCCTCATCCCACTGTCCGAAATCGGAAAGCATGGAGGAAGAAAGCGACATGCTGAACACGCCCTCCGTGGTGGAAATATAATACCGCTGACTATTTTTGGTGATATCGGTGGCATCCAGCTGCTCATGAGCACGTTTGGTAAACCATGTGTCCATGATAATCATCTGCTCCAAATCCAAAACCACCACTCCAAAAGGATACACCATAAAGGCCTTACCATCGAAAAAACGACAATTTTGAATCTGCTTGGACGTGCTGATAGACTTGTCCATCACATCCCGGATATTGATCAGTTTGTCATTTCTAACAAGGTCAATATTACCATTCAAGTAACAAATTATCAACGAATTATATTCATCCTCATGGAATATTTTGACAATATCGATATCTGAAAGTCCCTCCACTTTTGACCACACAGAGATATCGGGTTCTCCCGATTGAGTAGATGCCTTATCGAGAAGCATAACACCGTTCGCAGAGGCGGCATAAAGCGTATTATCATCCACCGCAACAGAAGTAAAACCATGCATGGAGATATGCGAACGAAAATCACCCACGGCAAGCTGTGCAAAGGCTACGAAAGCTCCTAAGGTCATGAACATCAACAAAATATATTTTTTCATAATGCCGTATTTCTATATAAGTTCGACTTTTTCAGGTTATAAGCGGGAATCAACGATGTTAGGAAACTAATTATCAGTATAGTAGCCAACACTATCAGCAAATCGCTGAAACGCATTTGCACAGGATAATAGGGGATGATGTAGTGCGATCCACCTCCTCCCAATTTCACGATGTGGAAGGTCTGTTGCAAGAGGCAAATCACTGCACCTAATATCGTGCCAGCCACTCCACCTAACGCGGAAACCATCAATCCTTCATACACGAACACGCGTTGTATCAACGACTTGGGAGCTCCCATACTGAACAGTACGGCCGTATCGGTCTTTTTCTCCAAAATCAGCATACCTAATGCGCCAATGATATTGAACGCCGCCAAAATGAGAATGAAAGCGAGAATCAGGTAGATGACGAATTTTTCCGATTTCATCGTTCGATAGAGCGACTCCTCTTGTTCGTATTTATCTCTTACACAGTACTTCTCGCCCAGGATATTTTCGATTTTGGGTCGTAGCTTCGCCGCGTTCGCACCCTCCTTCAGCTGGATTTCCACGGAAGTCACTTCGCCCTCATAATGCATCAGTTCGCGCACGAAGGCAATGGGACAGAAGATATAGTTTTCATCGTAATCGGTGTTGGTACAGATTACGCCGCTGGGCATAAGATAGTGCGTATTAAAGGCATCCGCGGCATTCGCGAAGTTTTTCTTTGTCCGTTTGGGGTAATAGAGCTTGAGCAAATCATAGCTGAGCAGGTTGACTTGCAGACGGCCCGCCACACCAGAACCCATAATGGCGCACGGCTGCCGCATTTTCCACAATGCAGTGTCGCCATCAATCAGCATATTTTCAAAGTGATATTCCCGAAGGTAATTGTCGGGAACCCCTTTGATGTAAAGTAACTCCTGCCGGTCTTCGTAATTCGCTAAGGACAAGTCCCCTACAATCTCGTTCACCGCCTTCACATCGGGAATATCCCGCAATTGATCCATCGGGAAGCTGTCGATGGGGAAGGACTTTCCTTCATGTAAGGTCACTTCAAAATCGGCATGCAGCGCATTGAACCAGCTGCCGATAATGTCGGACATGCCATTGAACACGGAAAGCACGACCACGAGTGCAGCCGTACTCACCATGATCCCAATCATGGAGATTCCAGAAATGACGTTGATGATATTATGCTCTTTTTTGGAAAAAAGATAACGCCATGCCAGAAAAACAGCCGTTTTATGCGCTTTCTGAGCCACTATTTCTTCAAAAGTTCGTCAATATGCTCCAAATAGTCGAGTGTGTCATCCAAGAAGAACTCCAAAGTCGGCACCACGCGCAACTGGTTGCGGATTTTTTGTCCAAGGCGGTAGCGGATATCCTTCGTATTCTCCTTTATCAGATTGATTATCACCTCTTTGTCTTGTGTATTATAGATACTCAGGTAAGCCCTTGCGATGGACAAATCGGAGGTAATGGTCACGTTCGTCACCGTAATCATGCACTTATAAAGATTCCGGCTGTCCTGCAGGAAGATATTGGCCAATTCGCGTTGCAGCATCGCTGCGATTTTCTGCTGTCTTGTCGTATTCATCGTTAATGATTTTGAAACCGCAAAAATACATTTTTTTGGCTTTTAGCTATTGGCTTTTAGCAGTTAACTGTTGGTCATAACTGCCAACTGCAAACTACTAACTGCTAACTATTGATGGATATGCACATCCATCTGGTTGAACGGAATCTCCAGGCCTTCGGCGCGGAAAGCGTTGTAGATGCCCTCGTTGAGTGTGAAGATGGCGTTCCAGTAGTTCTCGGGAAGCGTCCAAGCGTAGAGCCGCATATTGAGCGAGCTATCGCCGAATTTCTCCAACGTGGCGAAGGGAGCTTTCGGCTCGTTGAGCACCAACGGGTTTTCCGCCGCCACCCGCAACATCACCTCTTTGGCTTTTTCCACCGACATACCGTACGCGAGTCCCACATCGATGGCCACGCGCCGCTGCGGCAGGTTGAAATGGTTCACCAACGACTTGGTAGCCAACTCCGTATTCGGCACAATAATCTTGCGCGCATCATACGTGCGCAAGGTCGTGTTGAAAATCTGGATGCTCTCCACATAGCCGGCGTATGAACCTTGTTCTATGTAATCCCCCACCTTGAACGGTTTGAGCAGCAGGATGATAACCCCGCCGGCAAAGTTCTGTAGCGTACCTTGCAAGCCCATACCGATGGCGACACCCGCCGCACCCAAGATGGCGATGAACGAGGTCATTTCAATGCCCATGATGCCCATGGCGGTGATGACGAGCAGCACCTTCAGGATGATGTCTATCACCGAGTGCAGGAACTGCTGCAGCGACGGATCGACCTTGTGGCGCTCATAAGCCCGCTGCATGATCTTGTTCAGCAAATTGATGAGTTTCCAGCCCACAAACAGCACAATGGCGGCCATTATCAACTTTGGCACATACTGAAACACAACATCGTTCAAAAACTGTTTCGCCCCATTGGCGAACGAATTCCACGTGGTTACGGTTTGATTTTCCATATTTTTAAGTTAATCTTCTAAACAACTACAACAATAGGAGCTGCAAAAATAGTATTTTTTGATTGCATCTTCCTTTTTTCTTTTTCGGAAAAAAAGTTTTCAACTCTTTCAATAAATTCCGTATTTTTGCCGTTTGATTCAAAAAGTAAAAAAATGAAAAAGATTATTGTTTTAGGAATTCTGTTTTTAGGTTCAATAATGGTGTTTTCTGCGTGCGACACCCAAAAACGTTGCGCTGCTTACGGCCATTATTCTTACAACATGCCGACTGAAACCCCCAACAACATCGACTAAACCACGCATACATGCGGGAACTGGGGTCCATGCGGATGTTCACCAAAAAAGTGCTGCTGGCAATGTTGTTGGCAGGCGCTTTTTTTGTGTCTTTTGCCCAAGAAGTCGGGGAATATTACCACGATGTAACCGATAAGGAGTGGGATTTCCAGATTTTTGTGCATACCGCTGGCTTTGGCATTGGCTACCAGCACGGTCGCACCCCCGATATCTACAACAAACATTTTTGGGAGGTTCAGTTGATGTATAACCAGCACCCCAAGTCGGTGCGTTCCATCAATTCCTTCTATGCCAACGTGCGACCGATTCGCTATGGTCAGTTGTACACCACATTCTTTCTGCAAGGCGGTTACGGTTACCAACGCACTCTACACCAGAAACCCTATTGGGGTGGCGTGCAGGTCAACTACCACTTGTCGGCAGGTCCGGCATTATGCATCGCCATCCCCAATTATGTAGAGGTCCTGAACTACAACACCGGATTCTCCGAGATTGTGCGCTATAACCCTGAAATCCACAATCTTAACAACATTCTCGGAGGCGCAGGCATGTTCACCGGAATATCCGAAACAACCGCCCGACCAGGTTTTTACGCCAAAACCGGACTCAGCTTCGACTTTGCGAAGAGCGACTACAAACTGCGCTCCCTTGAAATCGGGGGGCAAATCCAAATGGTATTCCCTTTCATTCAACAAATGGCCTTCAACAAAGCTAAACCTTTCTACCTTACCGGCTACTTATCCTTCAATTTCGGCAAGAAGATCGGCCGACAACAAATCAAACGTTAAAAACATGAAAAGATCAGCAATATTTATTCTCGCCATTCTGTTTTTCGGGCTTTCTCCACGCATTTCCGCCCAAAACGACTTCGAAATCGTCAAAAATGTGGATATCTTCATCAGTATTCTCAATGAACTGAACGACAAATATGCCGATGAGATTTCCCCTGGCGAGCTCACCCAAACCGCCATCAAGGCCATGCTCAAAAGCTTGGATCCCTACACCGTCTATTACCCCGAAGCGGACATTGAAAGCTATCGTATGTCAATGGCCGGCGACCACAGCGATGTGGATGTAGCCATCCAAAACATTGACGGTAAGATGGTTATCACTGACATCATGGAGAACAGTCCCTCCGCAAAAGCGGGTTTGCGCGTGGGTGACCAAATTCTGAAAGTGAACACGCAAAATGCCTCCAGCAGCACCGTTGAAGGTTTGCAAATTGCTATGCGCGGTCAACCCGGCTCCACCTACGACATCGAAATCTTCCGCCCCACGGATAACAAGAACCTGAATTTCAAGATTAAACGCGAAAAAATCAAACAACCCAATATTCCGTACTCCGGTGTTCTTGGCGACAAGGTGGGCTACATCAAGCTCAACCAATTCTTGGAAAATGCAGGGAAGGAGATTCACGAATCTTTCGACAAACTCAAGGAAGAGGGCATAGAATACCTCATTATTGATTTGCGCGACAACGGCGGCGGTCTGCTCGGCGAGGCCGTCAACATCATCGATCTCTTTGTGGGTCAAGACATTGCTGTTGTGGAAACGAAAGGTAAGATTGAAGAGATGAACCGTATTTACAAGACGCACTTTCCCGCTGTAGATGCCGACATTCCCATTGTGGTACTGGTAAATGAACACAGCGCCTCTGCTTCTGAAATCGTCTCCGGCACCTTGCAAGACCTTGACCGCGCCGTCATCGTAGGGAAGAAATCTTTCGGTAAAGGTTTGGTACAGAAGGTGTTCCCGATGGATTACAACACCAGCATGAAAATCACCGTATCTAAATACTACATTCCCAGCGGTCGTTGCGTGCAAAACATCGAATATTTCGACCGCGACACAACCAAAGGCGGATACAAAATCCCTGATTCATTGGCGGTTGCGTATAAGACCAAAAACGGTAGAACCGTTTATGACAAAGGCGGTGTGGAGCCCGACGTGCCCGTATCCGACGAAGTGGTGCCCGACATCCTGTCTTCGCTCATCGAAGCTCGCGCTATCTTCGACTTCGCCAACGACTACCGCGCCAAACACGAAACCATTGCTGAAGCGGAGAAATTCACCGTAGATGATGCCATTTACAATGAATTTTTGAAGTATTTGAAAGAAAAACAATATGCTTACACCTCTTCTTTGGAAGAAACGCTTGCAGCATTGAAAGAGAAAGCGGAAGATGAGAAATCCTTTTCAAGCATACAAACAGCTTACAATCAGCTGAAAACGCAATTGGAAAACCTCAAAACGCAAGATTTGACCACCCACAAAGCGGAAATCAGCCGTGCATTGACCCAGGAGATTGTTTCGCGCTACTACTACAGCACCGGCAAGCTCATCAACAGTCTTCACCACGATGCCTATATTGACGCGGCGAAGAGTGTGCTGCTCAACAAAAGTCGTTACCAATCCATTTTGTCGCCGAAATCTTAACACATGAGCCGACGACAATCCTTTCACCAAACGTTCTATTTGCTCGGCCTCATCGCGGTGGCGGTGGCTATGCCGTTGTCGCATTTTCTGATGGGGTTGGCCTGTTTCCTGCTGTTTCTCAATTGGCTGTTCGAATGGAACTGGCAGGAAAAACAACGGTTGGTTTCACAGAACCGCGAAGGGATATGGTTCTCGCTCTTCTATCTGATTTATGCGATCGGGCTGATAAACGTCACCGACTGGGGAGCTGCAGGCAAAGAGATGCTCAGCAAACTCCCGTTCCTACTCGCCCCAATTATCATCGTTACATCTAAACCACTCAAAAGCAAACAGTTACAGCTAATCTTCAGCATTTTCATTTTGGCCACTTTGGTAGGATGCATTCTGAATTTCATTTATGCGAAAACGCATGAAATCAGCAATTTCCGCGAAATGTCGCGTTTCATCGACCACATCCGTTTCAGCCTCTGTGTGGTGTTGTCTGTCGTTTTGTGCATCCATTATTGGATTCATCCTTCCGTCAGGTTCATTCCATATAAGCCCATCTATCCCATAATCAGCATTTTGCTCCTTCTATACCTCTTTTACTCCCAAACCCTTTCCGGCATTTTCATCTTGATCATCATCACGATATGCTACATCATATATCTCATTGTTAATCAAAACAATACAAAACTAAAATGGACAGCCGGAGGTTTAGTGGGTGTGCTCTTCATAGCGTCCGCCTCATACATCGCATACATAACGTACGACTATTTCCATGTGAAAGATGCCGAACCCGATCGCACGGCGTTGACCGCCTCTGGCAATCCTTATACTTTCGAAGAAAATTCCATCATAGAGAATGGACACTACATTGGTCATTATGTATGTAAAAGCGAGTTGCAAACGGCTTGGACCATGCGTTCGGACTCGGTTTACGACGAATTAACCTCCGCGACGCTCATCCGCTATCTCAATTCGATAGGTTTGCGTAAAGACTCCGCCGCAGTGATGCAACTAAGCGATGAGGACATTCGCAACATTGAGAACAAAACCGCAAATGTTTACTACGCACAAGGTAATATTCGCAGAGCGCTTTACGAAACCTTTTTCGGCATTTCCCTATACAAGAAACACGGCATTGTGAACGAATCTTCGTTGCTGGAGCGCTTGGAATTGTGGCGTGCTTCATGGAACATCATACAAGATCACTGGTTTTTAGGCGTCGGCATCGGGCAGCAACGTGCCGCTTTAGACCAGCAATTAACCAAGCAAAATTCGCCACTCATTGCCAAAGAAAAACTGCGTACCTGTCACAACCAGTTTCTCACTTATTGGCTCACTGCCGGCATCATTCCGCTACTATATTTCTGTTTCCTGCTGATTTTCCCATTTGTGAGTATGCCGAAACGCATCACGTTCGTCTATTTCGCCCTCATACTGATGCTGTTTCTGTCCATGTTGGCGGAAGACACCCTCGACGCGCAAACCGGCCGCATGCTGTTTACGATTTTCGTGCCACTGCTGCTGTTTAATAAAACCGCGGAACATTAACCATTATCCATTAACCATTAACCATTAACCGTTAAACATTAAACATTAACCGTTAAACATTAAACATTAACCGTTAAACATTAAACATTAACCGTTAAACATTAACCATTATCCATTAACCATTAACCGTTAAACATTAACCATTAACCATTAACCATCGCCCCCAGGGCTCGCTTTCTCTCACCCTGGGCTGACACGTGTCGGGCCTACGGCCCTCTTTGGAAGTGGTTTATTTTATTACCATTAACCTCGTAACCCCTTAACTACTAACTACTAACTACTAACTTTTTTTCTCCCCCATGTCACCTTTTGCGATGCTGGTTCGTTTAACAGTTGAATCGATTCGGTAAATAACGGAAATCTATAACCTTTAAAAATTAATGTCATGGAAGAAATCTTTGAAGTATTAATGTTAGTCATCGTAGTAATCGGCTGTTGCGTGGTACTGCCGCTGATGATTGTGTGGCTGACTAACAAACGCAAGAACCACGAAATCGACAAACAGACGGAAATATTGATGGCGATGATGGAGAAACACCCCGACCTCGATCCTGCCGAGGTGATGAAGAAGCTGAATGTGTCAAGCAAATCGCATAAAACCATCAAACAGAAACTGTTAGACAACGTCCTCACCGGCGGTTTCATGACGTTGATGGGACTTGCGGTCCTCATTCCTCACCTCTGCGGAATGGTCTTTTTCGGCAACAAAGAAAACGGTATCTTCTGCGGCGGAATCATGTTGGCCGTGGGCTTGGCGTTCCTCATCCACTACTTGGTGTCGAAAAAACAGCTGAGCGGTGAGATAGAGGCCGAAGAGAAACAGTTGAAAGAACAGCAATAATCGCACTGATGAAGCGAGAACAATTCATAGCCTTAATTTCGGAGGAGCAGGAGTCTTTGCGAAGGTTCCTGCTTGCCCTGTGTGAGGGCGACCGGATGGAGGCGGAAGACATCGCGCAAGAGGCAATGGTGAAGGCGTACATCGCGATGGAGCGATTCATGGAGCGAGCCAAGTTCGCCACGTGGCTGTTCAAAATCGCCTACAACACCTTCCTCGATCACCAGAGGTCTGGGTGGAACCGCCGGACGGACTTGGACGCGGCGGAGCAGATGCCGGGCGGCCTTCGCGCCGACGACGCCTTCCAATACCAGGAGCTGTACGAGGCCATCGGCACGCTGCCGTTGAAAGAAAAGAGCGCCATCCTGCTGTTCTACGTCAGCGGCTACTCGGTGAAGGAGATTGCGAGAATCACGGGAGGTTCCCAATTGGCTGTGAAGCAGCAGCTTTCGAGAGGGAGAGTTAAACTTAGACAAATTTTGGAACGATGAAAGAGAAGACCACTATAGAAGAATTGTTCGCCCAGTACCAGCCGGACATGGGCAACCGCAACGAATATATGACGCAGCTTTCCAAGAAGTTAGAGGCGGCGGAATATGCGAAACGGTATCGTGAAGAGCAGACGAGACGTTACCGCCGGATGATGGTGGCCGTGTTCATTTCGGGCATCGTCACGGGCGCCATCGGCATGGTGCTCGTCCTGCTCCACCCGCAATGGCTCATCCCCACCGAGATCACTATCGAAGCTCCCGCGATATCCCCCCTCTTCCCGAAGGTGATTTTGCTGCTGATAATCTGCTTTATGAGTCTATGTGTCACGGGGTTGGTGCGGAAGATCTGTGATCGCGGCGAAGCGACGTGGCGACGGACATAGCCACCACGCGCAAAGACGGTGCCATTCGCAAAGAACTGTCCAACAGGAGAAACACACTGACATCCACCAAGGGAATCCAACGCTATAAAAAAAAACTTTTGCCCGACATTCAGTGCCAGGCAAAAGTTTTTTTTGTGGAACATTTTTTGGGCAGTTAGCGCTTGGAGAGGCCTTTGTCGAACATAAAGAAGGCAGCCTTGTCATCGCCGACGCACTTCATCGCATCGATGAGTTCCTGGGCATTCTCCTCCTCCTCAACCTGCTCGGTCACATACCATTGCAGGAAGATGGTGGTGGCATAGTCTTTCTCCTTGGTGGCCAGGGCGTAGAGGTCGTGGATGAGACCGGTCACTACTTTCTCGTGCTTGAGGGTCTCCTCGAACATGTCGAGCGGCGACTCCCACGAGGTCGGGAACTTGTCGATGGCTTTGAGTTCCACCCGGGCCTGTTGGCTTTCAAGGTAGTGGATGAACTTAAATGCGTGCTCCATTTCCTCATCGTACTGCTTGTGGAACCAGTGGGCGATGCCCTTGTAGCCTTTGTTCGAAGCGTCCATGGACATGGCCAAGTAGAGATAAGCGGACCACATTTCCGCGTTGATTTGGGCGTTGATAGCCTCTTGCATTTTCACACTAATCATGATAAGAATATTTAATTGTTTGACTATAAATGAACTGTACTAAATTTAGTAGTCTGCAAAGATATTCTTTTTTTGGTGACAGACCTCCTGTTGTGTAATTTTTTTTAAACTGAGCTGCATTATGGGAGAATTATTCAAGTTGTGTAACTGTCGGCTTCACATCAATCGTTGTTTTGCTGTTTTATTTTTCTGCAAAGACACAGAAATATCAATTGCAGAAAAATAAAAGCATACTTTTATATGTTAAGGTTTCTGGAATGATAATTTTACCATAAAGCAGACGACCCGCACATTTGAGCATCGTGGAGAGGTTTGGCGAGTGTTGGTGCGGCGAAAATAAGTTTTATTCGCCGCATTTTTGCGGAGAATATTTTGTATTTCTGCCGCATGAAAGAAAGAAGAGCGATCTATATAGGGATTACTCATTGTTGTTCTCACTTAATTCTTGCTCATCACTGAGGGTCGATTTCAGATATTTTTTCACGCTCAACGGACTTACAACAGAATGTCCAAGTTCCTTCTCCAATGCGGTTCTAGCGGAACGCGCAACATTGCCGCCTTTCTGAGCAACGTTCATGTTCTCTTCAAACGTTTCCGGATTTTGCTCTTTTGAGAGGTCTGTGGTGGCAGTTTCAGCAAGCATATTCAGAATAAGCTCAGTATTGGTCATGTTGTCACGCAAGCTTTCCTTTTTCAACCCTTTGAATCTCTTGTATTCCTTTGTCGTTTTGCCACTCCATGTTTTGGTGATGATATCCGTCAGTGTGGCGAATTGCATACCCTCTTCCACTCCTCTTCGCTTCCATTCATCAGTCAGTTCTTTTCTGACTTCAATAGATTTAAGCCGCTGGTTGATCCAGCTGTCGGAATAACCCAACCGTTTATAGTCAAGCATCGCTTGGTTGATAGATAGTTCCGGATCCTGAAGTTGGTCGATCCTGTTACTCGCCACCTGCGCCATCCACAGTTTAAAGGGTTCGGCCTTTGGTGATGGGATGGACTGGAT
>ONHS01000012.1 GCA_900317715.1 uncultured Bacteroidales bacterium
GCACCGGGAAACCCAACGATGACGACGGTGTTCATTGAAGATTATGTGACGTATGATTTAAGACTTGACAGCTCAAACGTCTCACGCCTTACGTCATACGTCAAAAACAATTACATTACCTTAAGCATTTCTTTAACAAGGTTGTCGGCGCAGTCGGCGATGTCGCTGATGCGGGCGGGCAACATGTAGCAAGGCGTGGTGAAGATTTTGTTGGCTTTGTCGGCGCAAACACCCTTTTGCACAGTGATTTCGTGCTTTGTGCCGAACGTCTCCACATTGGCGATAGTGCCTGGGTCACTGCCAACGGTGATGGTGACATTGCCCAGCACTTTGGCGATCATCACGGGAGCGATGCAGAGGGCGCCCACGGGTTTGCCGGCGGCGTGGAAGGCACGGATGACCTTCGCCACATCCTCGCGCACGGTACAATGCTGACCTTCCAGCGCATAGGTGAAGAGGTTTTTGGCGGAACCGTTGCCGCCAGGGAATACCACCGCGTCGAAATCTGCCACGTTGCATTGCTCAATGGGTTTCACGTTGCCGCGAGCGATGCGCGCTGCCTCTAATAGCATGTTGCGCTTCTCCTCCATCGGCTGACCCGTCACGTGGTTCACCACGTGATATTGCCAATCGTTGGGTGCAAAGATTTGATACTCACCACCATTACGGTCAATGGCCAACAAGGTCATCACCGATTCGTGGATTTCGCTGCCGTCCAAAGTGCCGCAGCCGCACAATATTACTGCAAATTTTTTCATAGCAAGGTTAAATTTCGATGATTACTTTCCGATGATTGCGGCTAATTCGTCCACACCTTTAGGCAAGTGCGGTCCTAATACGCGGTGGCCGGTTTCGGTGATCAACAGGTCGTCCTCGATGCGGATGCCGCCGAAGTCGCGGTATTTCTCCACCACATCGTAGTTGATGAAGTCGGCGAACTTATTCTCCTTCTTCCAGATGTCGATCAAATGCGGGATGAAGTAGATGCCAGGCTCGATGGAGACCACGAAGCCTGGTTTCAGTTCGCGGGCCATGCGCAGCGACGCCCAGCCGAAGATGTTGCTCGGACGCACGGTGTCGTCGTAACCAACGTAAATCTGTCCCAAACCTTCCATGTCGTGTACGTCGAGACCGATCTGGTGACCCAGACCGTGAACCATGAACAATGCATGAGCGCCCAATTCCACAGCCTCTTTTACGTCACCTTTCATCAAACCTAAGTCTTTGAGACCCTGTGCGATAACCTCGCAGGAGAGGCGGTGCAGCTCTTTGTTGTACATGCCTGGATGTGCCGCGTCGATGGCATCCATGTTGGCTTTCAGCACGATTTCGTAAATTTCTTGCTGTTTTTGGGTGAACTTACCGCCAACAGGCATGGTACGCGTATAGTCGGAGCAGTAGTTCATCAAACCTTCTGCGCCAGCATCCATCAACAGCATGTTGCCGTTTTGGAGAATGCCATTGTGCAGGTGATTGTGCAGTGTTTCACCGTGTTGTGACAAAATCACGGGGAAAGAGATGCCGTTACCGAAGGAAAGGGCGATGCCTTCTGCCAAACCTGCCAGTTCGCGTTCGGATTCGCCCGCCACAGCGCGACGCATCACAGCGGTGTGCATTTTCACACCGATTTCGCAAGCTTTGTCCATCTCGTCGATTTCGCATTGCTCTTTGGCGGAACGCAGGTTCACGATGCCCTTGATGAGTTCCACAGAAGCGTGTTCGCGGATGTGGTTGACATCGATGCCGGTGAGGTTAGCGAGCAGAATTTGGTTGTCGCCACGGTAAGGCGGTACGAAGTGGACCTTGCGGCCTTGGGCTTGTGCCTGTTGGATAAAGTCGGCAAGCTGTCCAAAAGGACGGGTTTCCGTCACGCCCACCTTTTCAGCCAAAGAGGCAATTGTCGGTTGGTCGCCCATCCAGATGATGTCGTCGATGGTGAAGTCGTTGCCGAAAATAATGGACTGGTGCGCGTCAAAGTCGATGACGGCAGCAATGTCGGCGATGGAAAGGCCGAAGAAATAGAGGAAGTCGCTGTCCTGACGGAAGTTATAAGTATTGTCAGGATAGTTCATCGGGGCTTCGTGGTTGCCGAGGAACACAGCGATGCCGCCATTCACGGCGTTCATCAATTTCTTTCTTCTGTTTTTGTAAACTTGGGATTCAAATAAAGGGTTCATATTGTTTGATATTTTTATTGTTTGTTCGAAAATGTGTTATTGGCTGTTGGCTTTTAGCTGTTAGCTATTGGCTTTTGGTTGTTGGCTTTAATCGTTATTAAAAGAATATTGTTTCTTTTTTACCCATTTGATTTTATGAATGCCTTCCGCAATTATTTGGCATCCAATAAATACTTCCGGAGTGAACCTTCTTCCCCAAAAGGGTGCAACCAATATTTTGCCTATACCTTCCATGATATTTGAACGCCCCTCTTTTTGGCGTTCTTTGGCAATGTCATCGATGTGGTATTGTGTAGAAATAGCAATCATATTGCAGGCATCGGCGTTTCCAACTTCAAATGCATCGAGAAATTCCTTCACTTCGTTTTCGTTTTTTTCTTCTACGATGAGCATAAAATTAATAAAATCGTACACCTTTTGCTCAGAACCTTCCTGCCGTTTCCAATAGTTGTCGAGAATATTTTTGATAGATGATTTAGTATATGAATCCTGGAAATAAGGACAGCGTTCCTTTTTGAATTCCTTTTTTCTTTTACATCTGTCTCGATATTCACAACGATAGCACTGTTCCGTCATAGGTGATTAAATTTTGGCAAAGGTATAATTTTTTTGGTTACACGGTTACATGGTTACGCGGTGAAAGGGGTCCTTATAACCGCATAACCGTGTGCATCACCATATTATCGGTTCTGAATGTATCGGAAGGCGGCATCCAATTGCGGTTTGAAGTCGCCGTTGTAGTCCTTGCGGAGGATGATATCGTCGGGGGTGTGGCCGATGCCCTCCCACACCTTGCCACTAATCTGCGCCTCGAACGAGGAGGTGTAAACGTAGTGTCCTTCTGACAGATTGCTGCTTCCGAACGGACCACCGTAATTAAGGTCAATGCATTCTGCGGGTTGCAGAGGACCGGTGCCGCCGTGCGTGCGTTCGCCAATGGTATGACTGGTGGGCAATACCGCTTTGATGGTCATCGGCTCTAGTTCGCCCATACTCACTGAGTTGATGTCGCAGAGAATCACATACGGGATGTTTTCCGCCGTGATGTCGCGATGGTATTTTTTGTTGGGTTCAATATAGTAGGGAGTCCAAACGGAATGTTCCAAACGTCCCGGACCCTCTTTGTAGCGGGTCTTCATAATTTCTGTCCGTTCGTTGAGGTAGTTGCCGATGAGGTAATCGAGGTCATCTTGATAGCCGCCACGGTTGCAGCGGTTGTCGAGGATGATGCCCGCCAGCTGTTCATGCGGCGTTTCCGTGATGGCCCGGAAGTAGTGGTCGAGCAGCTGTGCCGCCACACCGTTCTGTAGCATCACTGGAGTGATACCCGCCGATGACTGCCACAAATAAGGAACCTTCCGACCGTCAGGCAGTCTGAAAAGGATATAGTGGTATTTGATCTCCATTCCCAATTCAGGTGCGTAACCTGTACATTCCTCATGAACTTCGACAGTATATTGACTTTCAATGTTTTGCAAGAAAACTTGGAGGCCTGCACTTTCCTCATAAGCCGACTCAAAGTAGTAGTCGCGGGTAGGAATTTCCAGATTGTAAGGAGTGACAACCACGGTAGTGTACATATCATCGGGTGCGGGATGCAGGTTCTTCACCCTGAAAGTCAGATGGTGGTCACGGAGCCCGCCAATAATGCTGGTATAGAGTTTCTGCAAATCCTCCGTCTTCACGTATCCGACCTCCTCGTATTGCTTGTCAAGTTCTTGAAATTTAGGATAATACCGACTGTATGCGGCATCCCAGTCCGTGGTATCGACATCCCAAAACACGTAGCCCGTGTTGAGGACTTTCCAGAGGTAGTCGAATTGTTCGGCGTAAGTGCTGTATGCCAGCTCGCCATTTTCGCCGATATAGGGCATGTAGTCGGCCTGCTTGCGGCAGGAGGCGCACACTAAGACTAATATTGCTGCTATTGTGATGATTTTTTTCATGATGATTCGATTATTTGATTTGTGACGTGTGACGTATGACGTTAGATATCCTATTATCAGTCATACGTCATAAATCATACGTTCTAAAATTGATAAGAAGCTCCGAATGTGATAGATAACGTGTTAAGGTACCGCGGGTCTCGGAGGTTCGGGGAGCTGCGGTGGTGACTGACAAGGTCGTAGTAGTAGAGCGCGTCGAGGTTGATGCCCCAGTGGTCGTCCAGTTTGTAGCTTATTCCTAAACCGCCGATGAGGCCTGCACAGAAGCGGGCGTCCTCATTCGTGAATTCACGCACTTCGTTGAAATCGTCAAAATAGACGTAATAATCTGTCATCCAGTAGGTTTTACCTACTCTACGCTCGCGAAGCCAGTAACCCATATAACCACCGGCATACGCATGTCCGCGTAATTTTTCTCCGCCAAAGGAGAAATCGGCCATGATGGGCAGCATCAGATAATAGTTGTGATGGTTGGTGAATACCGGATCCAAGTAGTTGAGATTCCGGTCCATACGGTGCGAGCGGCGCATAAAGCTGAGGTCGGCACGGAGCGCAAACCAGTTGGTAAAGCCATAACGTGCCTGAATACCAGCATCATAACCGCTGAATCCGGAATAGGATTCGTCAATGCGTCCCGCATTAGACCGCGTGATGGTGGTGTAGTCCCATCCGCCCTTGATGCCTACAGACCATTGGGCCTCCGCCACGAGTACGCTGCAGCACAAGGCCATTGCGACAGTTAGTTTCAAAAGGATATTTTTGTTCATAAAGATAGGGTTTTATTCCGAATAATGGAACTGCAAAGGTAAAAATTTTTAGCCTTTAGTTGTTGGCTTTTGGCTTTTGGCTGTTGGCAATACTTAATTCCTAACGGTTAGCTGTTTTGTTTCGGGGATGGGGTAGTACTCGTAGGCTCCGATGTCGGGGATGCCGTTGCGCGGGCGACCGAGAATGTCGGTGGTGATGCCCAATCCAGTCATGCCGGCATCGATGGCGGGAGAAGTCTCTTCAATGTTGTAGTTTTGCCCGTAAGTGGCTATGAATTTAGGATTTGCATTGAAGCAGTTGATGAAATGCCCATTTTGGATGGAGTCGGCACGCACGATGCAGTTGTGGAACGTGTAATTAAGCTCAGCACCGCTCTTCGTGCCTGTAGAGAATTCGTTTTCCAACGCGCCATAGATGATGCAATTATTGAAGGTGGCGTTGGCATCGCCTAAGTACATGACATTTACCGCTTCGTTGCCCACCATTTCCGCAATGGTGAAATTGTTGGTCAGCGCGACGGCAGGGGTTTTTCGTGCCGATTGGGTGAAATAGTTGGCTACGGTCACTTGGTTGAACGTGTATTCGCCCACCTGCAATGCCAAACTGTATTTCCCATTGTTGCTGATTTGGCAGTTATTCATTTCAAGGTTGGCTCCCATGGTCAGGATGCCAGTACTCTGATTGTTGTGTATCACGGAGTTATTGATGATAGTCTTGTTCCCAGTGTATTCTTCCAAAGCCTGCAGGTGCAACCCAATACTCGCGTTGGAGATGATGGCGTTTTCGATGAGGTTTTCGCCCGTACCTTCGTTGATCCAAATCTTCTCCCATTGGGCGTAATCGTTGGCGAAAAACGATTCCAAACGGTCACCCCTGATTGTCACAGGTTCGTCTAATGTGCCGTTAATGTGGATGTTACCATAACGATAAACCCAGATGCCGCCTCCGTTGTGCACATATACTTTTGTACCAGGGTCAATGGTGAGTTTGCCCAATGAATCAACCACCGCCCAGCCGTAAATCACCCACGGTTTGTCGTTGGTCCAATGCACATGTTCGTGCTCGTGCGCGACAATGTTGTAGTGAATGCTGCCACCAGTATGGTCGGGGAGAATGAAGTGCGCATCTTGTCCGCAGGCTACCAACTGTACCGACTGCGTGCGATTTTTTTGATAAAACAGGATGGAATCGGTGACAAGATAGGGCAAATTTTGGTTGGTGGGGTTGATGTTGACCTTCACGAAGACGAAGATGCTGTCGTGCGCGGGAATTTCCACGTTGTGAAACTCAGTGCCAGGCACCCCATCCACGTTGATGCTGTAGTACGATTGTTTTCCTCCTGCCAGTGCGATATCCACTTCCACGGGAGATCCGGTTGTGTTTCGTACGGTGAAACTGCGCGAACTGGATGTGAGGGTGGTGAATACGGTGTCGAACATGATCGTGTCTGCCGAAAATTCCAGTTTCACCCCGTCCACCAAATTATTGCGGTGACAACTGGGCATAGTCAGTGCCAGCGTCAGCACTAAAAACGCGTATAAGATGCCTACTACAAGGCTTTTATGATTTGCTGCTGAGCTCTTGTTATTATTCATTTTTCATTCATCATTCATCATTCATCATTCATCATTCTTCCATAACGTACATCTGTCAAAAATAGTGCATTAGCGGGTGCGGAAGTTCGTGCCGCGCATCTATCTTTTTGATTGATAATGTCTTGGAAACCTTGTACGGATATTTTTCCAGTGCCGACTTCAAGAAGGGTTCCCACAATGGCCCGCACCATATTGCGTAGGAAGCGGTTCGCCGTGATGGTGAAGACCAGCTCGTCATCCACCTTTTCCCAATGTGCCTCCGTGATATGGCAAATGAAATTGTTGACCTGCGTGTGCACTTTCGAAAAACTGGTAAAATCCTCATTCTGAAGGAGTAACGATGCAGCTTCATTCATCTTTTCTACATCCAGTTCGCGGTGAAAATGGTAGGCAAATTGTTGCTTAAAGGGATTTTTCTTCGTACATATATAATATTTGTAAGTACGGCTGTCGGCATCGAAACGGGCGTGCAGGTCGGGAGCCACCTCGAAAAGGTCGAAAATCACGATTTCCTTGGGCAGAAAGTTGTTGAGCTTGAACACCAACTGTTGGCATTCTTCGGGGGAGAGTCGGGTCTCTGTATCAAAGTGAGCGTAGTAGGAGCTGGCATGCACGCCCGTGTCGGTGCGTCCGCAACCGGTGATGGCCACACGCGGCTCATGGAGCAGCAAAGAGAGGCAAGTCTCCAGTGTTTCCTGCACAGACGGATGGTTCGGCTGAATCTGCCAGCCGAAAAACGCGGAACCGTTATATGCCAAGTGCATAAAATATCGCATATTATCAATTTCAGGCTGCAAAAGTAGCATTTTTCTACAGAAAAATTTTATCCGTTTGCATATTCTTAATTTATGTACTTTTGCCGCATCATTTTAAAACCATTATTATGAAGCGAGTTTTGTTATTAGCGATCTTGATGGGTATCGTTTTGCCGATTTTGAATGCCCAAACTCCGCCGCCTCCTGGTGACCATCCGAGGATGAATGCTACATATATTAAAGATAGAGGAGTTGGTTCCCGTGTCAATTTCGGAGTGACGTTTGCCCCCACCATCAATTGGATGTATGACCATACAACAGGGTATGAGAAGAATGGCGTGGTGATGGGAATGCGCTATGGCTTGAATTTGAACATCAATCTGACACATGGAAAGAATTTTTATTTTTCCACAGGTCTTTTTGCAGAACATACAGGCGGAAAAATGAAATTTTTGGACAATATTCCGATCGGTCCATTAGGTATTGCGGATAGTATGCTCACGCAGCGCACCTATCGCTCCATCTACCTCTCTATACCCACTGGCATCACCATGAAGACTAATTCGATCAACAATTTTTACATTTGTGGCAATGTTGGATTGATGCACAGTTTTAATTTGAACGCCAGTAACATAGACAGTTACTATTTTGGCGAAGAGCTGTGGTCAAGACAGAGAGTCTCTTCCGACGAGGCGGCCCTTTTCAAAGAGTCGTTTTTCGTGGGGGTTGGTTTCGAGTATGCGGTGACTCCGAGTATGCGTGCGGGCGTGATGATCAACTATGCGCAAAGCTTCACCAACTATTTCAAAGGCCAAGGCAAAGCGCGGAATGGTCTCAGCGGCGTGGATCAACGTGCCAATTTGGGTTGCGTAGAGATAGCATTGAACATCAACTTCTTCTAAATCATGAAGTTCATTTGTATTGGACGGAACTATGCGGCGCATGCAGCGGAACTGCAGCATTCGGTGCCCAAACAGCCGGTTTTCTTTCTTAAACCGGAGTCGGCCATCACCCGTTGTAACCGTCCTTTTTTCCTTCCGGACTTTTCCGATGAGGTGCATTATGAAACCGAGATTATCGTGAAAATCAATCGGTTAGGGAAGTGCATTTCAGAAAAGTATGCGCATAAATATTACGATGAAATCGGATTAGGCGTGGATTTTACGGCGCGTGACATTCAACGTAAGTGCATGGCCGAGGGTGAACCTTGGGAAATTGCCAAAGCCTTTGATGGTTCAGCGGTGGTGGGAAAATTCGTTCCGAAGTCGCAATTTGCTGATGTTCAGGATCTTCATTTCCACCTGTTACTCAATGGCGAGCAAGTGCAGACCGGACATACGAAGGATATGCTCTTCTCCATTGACACGCTCATTTCCTACGTTTCCCGCTTTATGACGTTAAAAATGGGAGATATTTTGTTTACGGGCACGCCCGTCGGAGTTGGTCCGGTGCATATCAACGACCATTTGCAAGGTTTTCTAGAAGGAGAGTGCCTTTTTGATTTTAAGGTGAAATGAGGGGGAATATAGACTTAGAACATAGACTTAAACTTGTAAACATATGAATATTAAAGCCAGACTGATTATAATGAATTTCCTCCAATTTGCCATTTGGGGGGCGTATTTGACCTGTATGGGGCGGTATTTGGGCCCTCATGGGATGGGTCATCATATCGGACTGTTCTACTCTATACAGGGAATAGTTTCCATTTTTATGCCTGCACTCCTATGTATTGTGGCTGACCGCTGGATTCCCGCACAGAAGATGTTGGGCATCAGTCATGCCATATCCGGAGCAGCGATGATTTCAGCAGGCGCGTATGGGCTTGCTGCCGGAAGTGCCGTCCAGTTCGGTACTTTTTTCACGCTCTACACCATCGGAGTTGCCTTCTATATGCCTACGATTGCGCTGTCTAATGCCGTGGCATACAACGCATTAGATAAAGCAGGCTTGGATACCGTGAAGGCTTTCCCACCTATTCGGGTGTTCGGAACCATTGGTTTTATCTGCTCCATGTGGATGGTTGACATTCTTGGTTTCCAAGAGAGTGCCAAGCAATTTATCTTCAGTGGCGGTATCGGCATGGCCTTGGCTGTTTATTCTTTCACACTGCCCAATTGTCCCATTTTGAAGAGCGACGAACGGAAGTCCTTTGCGGAAGCTTTGGGCTTGAATGCTTTTTCGCTGTTTAAGGAGAGGAAAATGGCTGTCTTTTTCGTTTTCTCGATGATGTTGGGGGTATCCCTACAAATCACGAATGGATTTGCCAACCCTTTCATTGCGAGTTTCGGGGCAGAACCGCAATATGCAGACACTTTTGGCGTACAACATGCGAACATTATCGTTTCATTGTCGCAGATTTCAGAAACCCTATGTATCTTGTTGATACCTTTCTGTCTTAAAAGATTCGGTATTAAGAAGGTGATGCTGATCGCCATGTTCGCTTGGGTCTTGCGGTTTGGTCTGTTTGGATTCGGCAATCCCGGACCCGGTGTTTGGCTGTTGATTCTCTCCTGTATCGTATATGGCGTTGCTTTCGATTTCTTCAACATCAGCGGCTCCTTGTTTGTGGATAAAGAGACGGATATTTCCATTCGCTCTTCCGCACAAGGCCTCTTCATGTTGATGACCAACGGAATAGGTGCTACCATTGGTACCTTGGTGGCTCAAATGGTGGTGAACCATTTCTGCTCGTGGCAGGTGGTGGAAACGGCTGCGGGCACAAGACATCTTCTTGTCGGCGACTGGCCAACGGTATGGTTTATCTTTGCAGGTTACGCATTAGTGGTCGCCGTGGCTTTCATCTTTGCGTTCAAAGAAAAAGACGAGAAGACCCCTTCGGAATCATAATTTTGGAATATTCCAGATTCTCCTCTGTGGGAATCTCAAAAAAAATGTAGGGATGTCACATTGTGGCATCCCTACATTTTTTTGTCGGTTTTATATTATTTCACCCGGATTTTCTGGCCTTCAACAATTTTGTCAGCGTTCTTCAAATTGTTGAGTTTGAGGATTTTATCAACGGTAGTGTTGTATTTCATTGATATCCGGTACAGATTTTCGCCGGCGACGACTGTATGATAAACAGCGGCGGTTTCATTTTCTGTATTTACTTCTGTTTGAGGATTTTGAGGTTGCTGCGGTGTGGTAGCGGTTTCCTCTTTAGGTTGCGTCTTTTCTTCCGTAACAAGTTGCGGCTTTTCTTTGGATTGAGGAGTTTCCTGCTTGATTTCAGGTTTTACGTCATGAGCAATGGGTTGCGGTTTTGGAGCGGAGGGCTTCCAACTGCCGGTCTCTTCCAAACCGATAATGTTGAAGTCGCGGGACATCAACGCCATGTTGTTCTGTAAAATATCTTCTTCCTCGAAATCAATAACTAATTCAGGATCAAAATATTCGTTCATAAAACGGGTCTCAAAATGGAGAATGCACTCCTTGGTGTTACCCGTTGTGCCCGTCTGTCCAATCACCTGTCCGGATTTCAAGATCTGACCAGGAGCCACGCATATTTTGTCGAGATGGGCATAGACGGTCTCCAGACCGTTGTAATGACGAACGACCACTGTTAAACCGTAATCACCGTATTCTCTAGCCATGCGGACCACACCGTCGAAGCAGCTTTTCACCAGCGTTTGCGGCTCGGTTTTCAAATCGATGCCCGGATGGAATCCGCCGCTTTTGGTTTCACCGTATGCCGTCTTGATTTTTTCGAACTGGCAGGGCATTACAAACGGATTATTAGCGTCTTGCACTAACATCAACATCAATCTGTCGTTAGAGAAAGGAATCTCCAGCATCTTGCTTCGAATATTCAGCGTATCCCAGTATTGCAGGTACAGTCCGTAAGCTGGAATCTCGTAAGTTTCAGATATATAGGGATATGCTGCAATCTGAAAGACATTGTCGGTGCGCGTTTTTTGAGATTCTATCAGCGCGATATTTTGGGAATAGGCTGTGACATCTATGGTTTGCGCCGTCATCACGGAAGAGGCGACAATTGCCAGGAATAGAATGCTTAACTTTCTCATTATTTGATGTTTAATTTCTCAATAATTTGGGTGGAAGAGAAACCTTCCACAAAAGGAATGGTGGTGACGATGCCACCGTTTTGTTGCACGAAGTCCGCCCCGACAATGTTGGAGATTTCGTAATCGCCCCCTTTGACGAGTACATCGGGCTTCACTTTTTTGATGATTTTTTCTGGTGTATCTTCCTCAAAGACAACCACATAATCTACAAAAGCCAGCGCTGCTAACACGTATGCACGTTCTTTTTCCCCATTGATGGGTCGTGAATCCCCTTTCAACCGTTTCACAGAAGCATCGCTATTTAACCCGACCACCAATAAATCTCCTAACTGTCTGGCTTGCTGTAAATAATATACATGCCCAAAGTGCAAAACATCGAAGCAACCGTTGGTAAAGACGATTTTTTGTGGGTGAAGATTTAGCGCATTCTCCTCAAAAAAATCTTGGGAGACGATTTTGTGCTCCGTATGGATGTTCATGTCCGTCATTTTTTTTCAGGAATTTGGGTGGCGTCGTGCTTCTTGTAGAAAGAAGTTACAATCAGAGAGAAGAGTCCAAGTATCAGGGAAACAGCGGTTTGCAGAATCCAACCAATCCAACCGGCAGCCAAGCCTTGGGTGTAGGAGATGCCGTACAGCATGACGATGCCCGCGGTGATAAGCGGGTATGACCCCAGTCCGCCTTGGGAAATCATGAAGGCGATGGTGCCGAAAATCAGCACGGAGAATGCGGCACCCGGACCGACATGTTGCAGGTAGGGGAGTGCGTGGAAGAAAAGATAGACCCCCATATAGTAGCAAACCCACATAGCAATCGTCCAAAAGACAAAATGCCAAGGGTTCGGAATGTCCTTGATGGAGACAAATCCGCGCCAAATACCTTTGAAGAAGTCGGCGACTTTCACCAAAGCGGGGTGTTTTTTCCACCAATTGCGAGTCACGCGCACCAATACAATCAGCAACACGACCACGGCAATGATAATGTAGATGAGGAAGTTCCCCACATAACTCATCCCTTTTTGCGCAAACCATTGTTCCAGTGTGAGTTGTTGGCTCTGATCCACTATCAGATTGGATAACAGTCCGTTATTGACCAGCAGCGCGATAATGAGCAGGAACAGCCAACAGACCACATCCACAGCCCGTTCGAGGATGACAGTGCCCAATGACTTTTGGAAGGGTACGTTTTCGTAGCGTTGCAGGAAGGTGCAGCGGAGGACTTCGCCGAGACGAGGCAGGGCAAGATTGGCGATGTAACAGACCATTACGGAGTAAAACATCATCGAAAAACGAGGATAATAGTTAATGGAGCGGAGTAAAAGTTGCGCTCGCGCCGCACGAATGAGGTCGGCTGACACTATTGCCACTATTGAAAGCGAGATGAAAAACCAACCTTGAGGATTGTTGACCAATGCCATCGAGGAAAAGATCATGTGGATATCATCTCTGCTTAAATCTTTGATAGATAGCCATATAAAGAGTACACCAATTCCAACGAAGAGAATCGTTTTTATGATGTCCGGCAGTATTTTCTTTAATTTTGCCATATTATCTTTCAGATTCAAAAATCAGACGGCAAATATACACAATTATTTTTGTACTTTTGCGCCTTAAATTTTAAAGGATATGACTTCTAACGAAATACGCTCTGCTTTTTTGGATTTCTTCAAATCCAAAGGCCATCATATCGTGCCTTCTGCGCCGATGGTGGTCAAAAATGACCCGACATTGATGTTCACCAATGCGGGTATGAACCAATTCAAAGATATTTTTCTCGGCAATACGGCTCGCGAGTATCCTCGGGTGGCCGATTCGCAGAAATGTCTGCGCGTGTCGGGTAAGCATAATGATTTGGAGGAAGTGGGTCGCGATACCTACCACCACACGATGTTTGAGATGCTTGGCAACTGGTCGTTTGGCGACTACTTCAAGAAAGAGGCCATCGCCTACGCGTGGGAGTTCCTCACAGAGGTGATGAAGCTCGATAAGAATCGTCTCTATGCCACTGTTTTTGCTGGCGACGAAAAGGACGGAACAGCCTTTGACCAAGAGGCTTACGACTTTTGGAAAGAGCATCTGCCGGAAGACCGCATCTTGAAAGGCAACAAAAAAGATAATTTCTGGGAGATGGGTGACACCGGTCCGTGCGGTCCCTGCTCCGAAATCCATATCGACCTGCGTGATGATGACGAACGTGCAAAACTGTCTGGTGCCGAATTGGTGAATAAGGACAATCCGCTGGTGATTGAGATTTGGAATTTGGTGTTTATGCAGTTCAACCGCGTGGCATCTGGCGAGTTGCACCCGCTGGCAGCCAAGCATGTGGATACGGGTATGGGTTTCGAACGTCTTTGTATGGCCGTCCAAAACAAGAAATCCAATTATGATACCGATGTCTTTCAGCCTATCATTCAGAAGATTGCGAAGAATGCCAACGTGCGTTACGGCGAAAAACACGATGTGGATGTGGCGTTGCGCGTAGTGGCTGACCACCTGCGTGCCGTGACATTTGCCATCGCCGACGGACAGCTGCCTTCCAATACGGGTGCAGGTTACGTTATCCGTAGAATCTTGCGTCGTGCCATCCGTTATGGTTTTACCTTCCTGAACTTCAAAGAACCCTTCATGAACGCTTTGGTGGCCGATCTCGTGGCACAAATGGGACACCAATTCCCGGAAATTGTGGCGCAACAGCAACTGATTGAGAATGTTATCCGTGAGGAAGAAAATTCTTTCCTCAAGACGCTGGATTCCGGTATCCTCAAGTTTGAGAACTACGTTAATAAGTTGCAAAGCAGCACGGTGATTGATGGAGACTTCGCTTTTGAACTCTTCGACACCTACGGTTTCCCCATTGACTTGACCTGTCTGATGGCTTCTGAAAAGAACCTGACGGTGGATATGGCCGGTTTTGCAGAGGGTTTGCGTCAACAGAAAGAACGTTCCCGTGCCGCAACAGCGGTCTCTGCCGGTGACTGGGCGGAGTTGATTCCTCAAGAAGGCCTCACAGAGTTTGTGGGTTACCATCAAACGGCTTGCGCTTGTAAAATTGTGAAATACAGACAAGTAACGGCTAAAAATAAGACCTACTTCCAAATTGTTTTGGATAAAACGCCTTTCTACGCTGAGGCTGGTGGTCAGGTGGGCGACACGGGTGTGTTGACCAATGGCAATGAAACGGTGCAAATTTACAACACCACAAAGGAGAATAACCTTATCATTCACCATGCCAGCAAGTTACCGAATGATGTGACGGCTGATTTCACCGCACATATTGACGAGGAGAAACGACAGAAGATAGCGAATAACCACTCTGCCACGCACTTGCTCGACCACGCGTTGCGCGCGGTTTTGGGTACGCACGTAGAGCAAAAGGGTTCTATGGTGGCTTCTGACCGTTTGCGTTTCGACTTCTCCCACTTCTCCAAAGTGACGGACGAGGAGTTGCGTCAGGCTGAGCGGATGGTCAATAATATGATTCGTCAGAATTTGCCGTTGCAAGAATTTGTGGATGTGCCGATTGAGGAGGCACGCGAGCGCGGTGCTATCGCCCTGTTTGGGGAGAAGTACGGCAAGACTGTGCGTGTGATCCAATTCGGAAATGCTGTCGAACTTTGCGGCGGTACACACACGTCCGCTACTGGCAACATCGGGATGTTCAAGATCATCTCCGAGGGTGCAGTCGCCGCTGGCGTGCGCCGTATCGAAGCTCTGACTGGAGAAGCTGCGGAACAACTTGTTTACGACGCACAGGATGCTCTGACACAGCTGAAATCCATGTTGAATTCCGCTAATTTGGCGCAGGCAGTGCAGAAATTGCAGGACGACAACCAAATTTTGCGCAAGAAGATTGAGGACATTGACAGACAGATGGCATTGGAATTCGGAAAGTCTCTCATGGAGAATGCTGAAGAGGTCAATGGCATATTGCTCATGTCCAAAGTCACGGATTTCTCTGCCGACATGTTACGGCAGGTCGCTTTGCAGTTGCGCGAAGGTGATAACCATGTCGTTGTTTTGGGCAGCGTGCACGAAGGCAAGCCTAATCTGGCGGTGGCGGTGAGTTCGAATTTATCGGATACATTTGACGCTCCGACGTTGGTGCGTGCCGCAGGCAAGTTGATCCAAGGCGGTGGCGGTGGCCATCCGACATTGGCTATGGCCGGCGGCAAGAATCCCGACGGAATCGAAGCCGCAGTCAATGAAGCCATTCGATTGGTGAAAGAGAAATTGCAATAAAGACGCGATAAAACAAACGGCGGTCAATTGACCGCCGTTTGTTTTTTGCCTAGAAGGGTAGATCGTCAGAGAAATTCTCTTCAGGCGCTGGAGATTCCGGAGGGATGGGCTGTGGCTGTGTGACAGTCTGGTTCGGCACTTGTGCCACGGTCGGCGTCTCGTTCTCCTTCGGGGAAAGGAAGGTGAACGTGTTGGCCTCCACTTCCGTGATGTAGTGCTTTACCCCATTGGCATCGTCCCAGTTCCGGGTGCGCAAACGGCCCTCCACGTATATCATTTTCCCTTTGGAGAGGTATTTCTCCGCCAGCTCGGCCAGATTGCGCCACATCACAATGTTGTGCCACTCTGTCAGCTCAACGCGGTTGCCATCCTTGTCCTTTCGGTACTCGGAGGTCGCCAAAGAGAAACTTGCACGCTTGCTTCCGTTTTCAAAAGTTCTGATTTCCGGGTCTCTTCCTAAATGACCCACTAAGATTACTTTGTTAATTCCTGACATAATATTGAGTTTTAAGTTAGTACACGGCAAAAATACACCCAGAAAAACCGATTTGGGCTCGTTTTACAAAGTATTTATCAAACGTTTATTGTTGATAAATATTTATGGAATTGAAAATCAAAACGTTAATTGGGCTTATAACCCGATTCTTTCAGGAATTTTTGGCTGTCGGTCATGGAAAGAAGATCCTTTAAGGTCGTTCCCGGATGGTTTTTCATGTAGCTTTGCACGATTTGGAAGCCGATATACCATCCTAAACGTCCTGGCGATGTGTTTCCGAAGTCGCGGGTGAAAGGCGTTTCATCGATCATACGGCGTATTACATCGTCAGAGTTGTCATACACCATATTTCTTTCAATAAGGTAATGCCAAACAGCTGATTCATTGTCTTTTGCCCACTTGTATTGCTCTTTGGAATAGCCCAAAAGATCCTCTTGTGTTGTGGAAGGAAACATGGTTTGGGTGAACATCAGTCGTTTGCCGGCATCAATCATATTGTCCAATAGCGTAACCAAGGTTTTGTCAGGCAGATGTTTGAAAACCAGTGCTTTCGTGAAACAGTCGGTGGCCATATACTTTGGTTCGCAACGAGCGGCGATGAATTTCGGCATTCCCGCCATGCCATAGTGTTTGTAATCTTTTCCCATATACATGTCAAGGCAAATGAACACCGTGGTGTCGTAGCCGAAAACGGAAGGCATCTGAAAATCGATGCCAGAGACCAATGTGCAGAAAGAAGGAACGTTCTCGTCCGGAAAATGGGTGAGGTAGAGCGTCAACGCGGGCGTGATGGTCTTCTTAAACTCCGATAAATCAGCATATTTTGCCTCTGTGTCTTTGTATATCTCCTTAATGACAGGGTCGTTGATGAATCCTTTGATGGATTGCAGCATTTCCGCATTGTTCCAAGCCCCGTAGGCAATGATATTGTTGGGATATTTGCCGTACATTTCCTTGAAGGAGATCGCCATCTTGTTTTGGTCGATGTTGAAAAGATCTTGCTCATAGCGCAGGATGACGGGCTCGACATTCTTGGCGGTTTTTATCTGCTCTTCCGTCAGTTCAGGTTTGGCTACTTTCACAGCCGCATTCTTTCTCTTGCAACCGCAAAATATGGTGCAGGTTATCAATAAGATACAGACAATAATCGAAAATCTTCTGTGGTTCATATTCTGTATATTAGGATAAGGAAACGATTCTTTTTGATGCTTATTGTGGAAAATGGATGATATTATTTGGGGAAAATACCGAAGAATGCGGAGCCGCTGCCCGACATGGAAGCGTAAAGGGCACCTTCTTGATACAACCCTTCTTTCACAGTTTTTAACGCTGGAATTTTTGGGAAAAGAGGCTCTTCAAAGTCGTTGACTACCCGATTATTCCACTCTTTGGGTTCTTTTTTCAAAACTTCAGGAAGAAAAACCTCCGATTCGCGCGGGGTCACGCCTGCGTATGCCTCTTTGGTGGAAATATGGATGTCGGGTTTAACGATTTTTAACCGATAATTGGACAAGTCCAAGTCAATGGGGGTCATCACTTCGCCGCGACCGGTAGCATAAACGGGCTTGTTCAGAAGGAAGAAAGGTACGTCGCTCCCTAACTGCAAGGCGTATTCAATCATTTTCTCTTGATTGATAGGCAGTTGGAAAATGTCGCGAAGGATCTTTAAGGTGAATGCCGCATCTGCCGAACCGCCGCCCAAACCCGCGCCTGAAGGAATTCCTTTCTTCAGGAAAATCTCAACATGGGAAATCCCAAAATCTTTCTGAAGCAGTCGGAATGCTTTGACACACAGATTGTTGTCGTTGCTTCCCAGGTCCTCTTGACTCTCCATTTGGAAAGCGATTTCTTTCTCAGAAGGGGAAATCCTAAGATAGTCGGTAAAGAAATCGGTGGGATAAAAAACGGTTTGCAGATCGTGGTAGCCGTCGGGGCGTTTGCGCACAATCTGCAATCCGATATTGATTTTGGCGTTGACTTTTGCCTCTACAGGCTCAAAATCTCTCCTCATATCTTAATGTTGTCAAAATTTTTGCCGAAAACGCTGGCGGTTTTCGAGATGGTGATGAAGGCATCGGGGTCTATCTCCTTGATGATGCGGGTGATAACGGTTTTGTCGGTTCTGTGTGCCACAATTAGCAGCACATCCTTTTCCTGATGGTTGTAGGAGCCGTAGCCTTTAAGAAAAGTGGCACCGCGATGCAAGGTAGAACCAATTCTCTTCGCAATCTCTTCGTTCTTCATGGAGAAG
This sequence comes from uncultured Bacteroidales bacterium, assembly GCA_900317715.1. Taxonomy (GTDB): domain Bacteria; phylum Bacteroidota; class Bacteroidia; order Bacteroidales; family WCHB1-69; genus F23-D06. The sequence continues at coordinate 18,255 of ONHS01000012.1, forward strand.
ACCATAAACTGATACGTCTGCCGGTAACCATCTATCACTAAGTCAGATACGATAATGGATACGAGCAATACCACAAAGCTATAGACCAGTTTTTGTACATCGTGGATTACGAAGTAGGAGCTGCCTACGATGAGTATGTTACAGGCCAGACTGATACGACCGTATGAGATGTTGCGGTATTTGCCAATCATGAGTGCGATGATGTCAATGCCTCCGGTGTTGCCGCCCCAGTTGATGGACATGCCGATGCCGAATGCTGCAATAGCTGACCCGATGATGATGCTCATGAACATGTCATCGACAATCGGTTTCGGAAATAGTGGCTGCCATACAGAGAAGAAACCGCTCATCACAACGGTGCAAATCAACGAGTTAACACAAAATTTCGTGCCTAATACACGCCATGCGATGGCTATAAGGATAGCGTTGAGCACGAAAGTGGTCACACCAATAGGAATTTTCCCAGTGGCAAAATAGAGAATGGAGGCGGCGCCAGCCACGCCGCCGCCTGATACTTCGTAAGGAATCAGGAATGCAGACCATCCGAAAGTAAACAGGCACAAACCGAGGAAGATAAAGAAGTAGTTCTTTACCTCCTGCAACACTTTCTTAGTGGTCAACTTATTTTCCATAAGGCGTTATTCTTCAAATTTGTTGTTGGAAATCAACTCGTTAAGCCAATTCTTGAACAGGGTGATATAAGCCCCGTTGAAGATGTGCTTGAACATATAGCGATCTTCGCCATAGTCTTGTTGAATCTCGTTTGGATGCACTAACGGCATGATGGGGTAGGCGTTGCGTTTCAGATGGCGAATCTTGCGCTCAGCCTGTTTACGGAACCCCATGTTAGTCACCAAGTTAAGGTACGGGGTGATGCATAAGCCCTCGTGCGCCCAGATGTGGAAGTTATACTGGGAAGCCCAGTGGGTCACCTTGTATTTCTTGAGGCTGTTGAATCGGTTGACCCAGTACAGCTTTTGTCTGTTTTTCTTCATGTAGGGCTCGATCATCTTCTCGAAGTCCTCTTTGGAGTATTGGTCCATGGAGAGCGAGAAGTCGGTCCAGCGGTTTTTCCACGTTGCGAACCCCCACGTGGAGGCGTAAGCGGAGAAGAAATAGGAAGATTCGCCCTTCTTCATGCGCTTTTTGTATCTTTTCCGGCTTCTGTGACGCCAGTAGAAGCCACCGATACTGTATATTTTCTTGTCGTTACGGTATTTTTCGAGCAGCTGTTCGCAGTAGGGGAAGAAGTCATAGCCCGGCACTGTGTCGTCGAACAGAATAATGCCTTCGTCCTCGTGCTCGAAAAACCATTTTATGGCTGTGACAATCATCTGGGACTTGCCCAGATGATTATCCTGCCATAATTTATGCACTTGGCACGGCCACTCGGGTTGTATGACCGCACGGGCTTGATAGACATGCATTCGGTCCAGTATGGAATCCGGTTTTGCTGCGTCGCCCGCAACATACAAATCGGTGGGTTGCACCGTGCGTAGAACTTGAAATACGTCGTGTGTTTCCTCTACTCTATTATATAGGATGAGCAGAACAGGAACTTTGAACATATTTTTGAGAATTCGTGAAACTTAAGCTAATTCGTGGATGACGAGGCCGGAACGAAGTTTCGGTTCGAACCAAGTGGTTTTGGGAGGCATGATGTTGCCCGTATCGGCGATGTCGATGATCTGTTGCATAGAAACGGGATACAAAGCGAAAGCCACTTTCATTTCGCCGTTATCAACGCGACGTTTCAATTCGCCCAAACCGCGGATACCACCCACGAAGTCAATACGTTTGTCGGTGCGGAGGTCTTTGATACCCAGAATCTTGTCCAAGACGTGGTCGCTCAGGATTTTCACATCCAGCACACCGATAGGATCGTTGTCGTCATATTTGCCGGGCTTAGCGGTCATCTTGTACCATTTGCCATCCAAATACATGCTGAACTCGTGCAGTTTAGCAGGTTTGTAGATTTCGGTGCCCATCTCTTCGACGGTGTATGCCTCGTTCAACGCGTTGAGGAACTGCTCTTTGGTAAGACCGTTGAGGTCTTTCACCACGCGGTTGTAGTCGATGACGTTGAGCTGGTTGTCCGGGAAAATGACCGTCATGAAGTAGTTGTACTCTTCCTTGCCGGTGTGGTTCGGATTGTGCTCTTTCTTCTCCTGACCCACGAGGGCGGCAGCGGCGCTGCGGTGGTGACCGTCGGCGATGTACATAGCGGGAACTTGCTTGTCGAAGATTTCCACCAGTTCGTCGATGAGTTTGCGGTCGTCAATCACCCAGAAACGGTGACCGAAGCCGTCTTCCTTAGCCACGAAGTCGTAAATCGGAGCTTTTGCAGTCACAGAAGCCACGATTTCGTCGATGCGGGCGATAGCAGGATATGCGAAGAAAACGGGTTCCACATTGGCGTTGGTGATGCGCACGTGTTTCATGCGGTCTTCCTCTTTGTCCTTACGGGTGAGCTCGTGTTTCTTGATGATCTTGTTGACATAATCCTCGCTGTATGCGCAAGCCACGATGCCATATTGCCAACGAGCGTTGGGTTCCGTCGGGTTCATGCTCTGTGCATAGATGTAGAGTTTTTCCTCTTTGTCCTGCACCAGCCAACCGTAATCCTTGAAGCTGTTGTAGTTCTTCACCACCTGAAGATAGACCTCGGGAGAGTGTTCGTCGGTGCCCACGGGCAGGTCGATTTCGGCCTTAGTCACGTGCAGAAGGCTGTAAGGATTGCCTTCGCATTCTTTGCGAGCCTCTTCGGAGTTCAGCACGTCGTAAGGACGAGAAGCCAATTTTTCAACAATTTCTTTGGGAGGACGGAAGCCTCTAAAGGGTTTAATTACTGACATATCTATTTAATTTATTGATGATTAATTGATTTAGTTTTATTATTCTACGTTTTAAAATCAACGGCAAAAATACAAAATTTTGGCAATAGGCAACAGTGAATGTGAAAAGGCCCCACGGCAAGTACCTTAGGTATTTGATTTATACAATATTCTTATAGTTTGACCACTCGTTTGGTGATCTTGCCCTGTTCTGTGGTGACACGCACGAAATAAAGATTTGCAGCGTATACTGACAAGTTTATCTCGACCTGATAATCATTGACGTGCAAAAGCTCTAAACGCTTGCCAAATATATTGTACAACTCCACAGTTTCGATGAGTTCTTGCTCATTTCTAACGGTGCATTTTCCGTTCGTAGGGTTAGGATAAAGTAGCAAAAGGTGGTCCATGTCGTGAAGATTGATTCCATTGGGCAAAGTGACGAAATAGACGGGAGAACTCCACAAACTGTTTGTATCCCCACAATCAGACTGGACATAGACAGTATATGACGTTTCCGCCAAAAGGTTTCCTATGGGGACGGGATATGTGTCCGTCAACAAGGGTGTACCTGCTTCAAGTGAATCGTCGGAAAGGACAACAACCACGCGCCATTCTGTTTCCGAACCGCCCGGTTGCCAATTCACGAGTACACTTTCATGGGAGATTGGCGTTGCGGTTACGTCTGTAGGGGGCAGACAATCTGGAATTGAGTCTGTCCTTTGGGTGATGGAGCACCAGGCACTTTGGCTATCCCCGCAATCAGTGCGGACATAAATCGTATAGAATGTGTTATCCTGCAAGTCATTGAAAGTATAGACAGTGTCAGTCAATGCAATAATTTGTGTGGTATCCAAAGATTGGTCCGCTTCCACAATAACAGTCTGCCAATTCTGTTCCTCATCGGTATCTGGAGTGAATTGGATGCTGATACTATTTGTTGATGTTGAAACCACCCTCAGGTCGTGAGGTGCGGCGCACGTATCGTTGTTGTTGTTGTCGCAGTAGATCAAGATGTTGTCCACAGCTCCAGGCGGTTGTTCTCCAAATGCATTGTCGTTCTTCCAATAGAAATAGAGTCGCTGTGGGCCAGCAAAAGTGGAATCCAAAATAAAACTTTCAGTATGCCAAATGGAATTATTAAAGAATGCTTCGCCCAATTGCGTAGCACCTGTAGGAACCTCTTGAGGCTCAGCAGGAGGTCCCAAAAAAACTTTCACAAAATCGCATGCAGTATTATAATACAATTCGCCAAAACAGCGGATATCGAACAAGATTTGGTAATTTGAAGAACCCGGAGGAAAGAAAAAGTCGCGGTAAGCCCATACTTTTGAGATGGATTGTGATGTGGTGTAGGTGTTTGAAACGCCATTATCATTGGATACATAGAGAGCATTGTCACCACCATTACTGACAGCATTCCCGATAAACCATTTGTTCGTGTAGTTGCCGTTCACAATCGTCCAGTTAGCATTGTCGTTGGCATCTTCAAAATCACATGCATAGAGCAAATGGGCAAGAAGTCCTGTTGTTTGGAAACTGGCCTCTTCAGACCAGAAACCATAATCTGAGGTGGAACAGTGTGTCCGCACTTTCCAGATGTATGTGGTCAATGGGGTAAGATTGTCCAAAGTGACCTGTTCGTCCTGTGCGATAATATACGTATAAGTGGTGTCATTCTGTGATTTATAAGCAATAATATATTGATAAGTGCTGCTGTCGGGAATTGACCATGAAAGATTGACCATAGTGTCTGACACTGAAGCTGTAAGGTTGGTAGGGGTGCTGGGACAATGGGTACCGATAATCGAGATGTTGTCGATGGCACCAGGCGGATCATACGCCAAATGATATTCGTTATTCCATTGAATACATATACGTTGCAGGCCTGCAAATGAACTGTCAAGTTGGACGGAAACGTTATGCCAAGTAGAATCCAAACAAATGATATCTCCGATCTGAGTAAGATGATTGGGCAATCCTAAATATACTTTTGCATAAGCGCGATATTGATTGTAATTAAGGATATATTTGCCCTGCGCTCTACAGTCAAATGAAATCATGTAGTCTGAATAACCGGGATCTAAGTAAATATCCCGATAAGCCCATATACTACCTTCTTGTACAGTCGAATATGTATTGGTCGCACCGTTATCTTTCGAGACATATAACGATGAGTCACCTCCGTTGTTTACCGCATGGCCGATCACCCATTTGTTGTATGGATCTATGTTGCTATCAAAGTACCATCCACTATTTTCTGTCGCATCTTCGAAACCGCAAAAGTAAGGTATCCGTGCGACGTTCTCCATTGTCTGAAAGGTGCTTTCCTCCGACCAAACGCCGAATTCAGTAGCATTGCAATGTGCTCGGACTTTCCATATATATGAGGTTGATGGGGCGAGATTTCCTAACGGGAATTGTTCGCTTTGAGAGGTGATGTAGGAAAAGGCAGTGTCTGTCAGAGACTTATATGCTATCGTGTAATAATCGGCACTTCCGTTTGGCATAGTCCAAGAGAGATAAGCCATAGTGTCTATAATATCATATTCTGAGAGACTTACGGGAATATGACAAAGGCCACCCTCGATCGCGATGTTGTCAATTGCGGCGGGTGGGTTATATCCGGCAGGGTAAAAATAGTGGGACCATAAGAAATAGAGCCGTTGCAAACCGGCATAGGAGTGGTCTATCGGGTAGGTTTTCGTCGTCCAATTCGAGATCCCATAAAGTCCTGTGGCCAGAGCGGTGGCTCCTTCAGGCAGATATAAACCATCAGGGACTGCAGGAGGACCCAAATAAACATCGGTAATGGCGGAAAAACCATAATCTGTGGCATACGAGCGGATGTCGAATGACAGAGAATATCCGGAATCGGCGGGATCAAAATAGATATCCCTATAGGCCCAAACGAAAGAGGCGAAGGAACTATAATAGGTGTTGGTGGCGCCGCCGTTATTGGATATGTACAAGGAATAATTCCCTCCGTTATTGACAGCACTGTCGATAAACCATTTGTCGTAATAATTGTAGTTTACGAACTGCCAGGAGTTTCGCTCGTCAGCATTCTCAAAATCGCACAAATACGGCAGCGTTGCGGGTTGTGCTGTGGTAAACTGGCCGGCATAGTTCCAGTCACTCACGCCAACAGTGTCGCAATGGGCTCGCACCCGCCATTCGTGACGGGTCGCATCTTGCAATCCTGCCAGTACCAGGAAGGTATCGGTGGTTGTGATTTCTGTGAAGACAGTGTCACTCACCTTTTTATAGCCAACCGTATAAAATTGGGCCGGTTGAATGGGATCGGCTCTCCATGAAAGGGATACGGTTCCCGGGCCTGTGCAACTCGCTTGGGCGTTAAGTGGCGCAAAGCAACCCTCTTCGTACGCAAAAGTGATTTTAGGCAGAAAAGATTCCCCATAATAACTTGTTTCTTGATTGATATAGTGGCAGGAGTAGTAGGATAGCTGGGCGTTTGGATTTATTCCGTAAACAGAATGGTAGGAGGAGTAGCTGGATTCCGGCCATAACGTCAATTGTTCCATTTCGATCAACAAGTTCCCTCCAGTATATGGAAATGGATTGTCCAACGTGATGGACATGGTGTCGCCGGAAATGACGCTCGAAAGCGTGCCCGTCCATACGGTTACGACAGATGCACTGTCCAATCCGTTTTGCAGATTGGAAGAGGGGGTAACACCCATGCGGACCCTTTCAATGCATCCCACCGAGGGGGAAGACTGGATGTAGTAGGTCAGACTGGTGATGTGTTTTCCTACCATGTCGGACAACATCGAGTCGGGATAGAGCGTATGGCATTTTTGCGAACCGGTTTTGTATCCGCTCATCGGAACGTTATGGCTAACGTACGTACCCTCCGCCACTGTAAGGGTTTGCGCGTTCAGTCCTGTCGTCAGGATCATTGCAATTGCGAAAAAGAAGATGTTTTTCTTCATGTTAATGTGATTTTGTTTTAAATAATTTAATGTAATCAATCATGTCACCGGATCAGCGTGATGGAACCGTTCAACAAATAGTAGATTTCGCCCATTAACGTGTTGACATACAGCTTGCAGCCGTAATAGTAAACGCCATCAGAGGAAGGATATTTGGTCGTCTCGTCGGTGCCGTCCCACAAAATGTCGGGTTCTTTGGTGTGGAAAACCCGCTTGCCCCAGCGATTGTAAATCTCCATCTCCACTTTTGTCACTCCGGAATAGGGCAAGAAAGGCGTGAAGAGGTCGTTGATGCCGTCGCCGTTCGGGGTGAAAACGTTCGGAAAATGGTAATCCAGACATTCAAAGACATCAATGCAGGTGGAGTCGGTGAGCGGAGTGATGTTACGGTTGCTGTCGGCAAGACGCATGGCGTAACAACCTACCAAAACGTCAGAACCCGTTGCGACAATGTCATACGTGCAAGGATTTGGGTAACAGATATTTGTGTTGTCAAAAGAATCAACACAGACGAACGTGCCATTCAATGTGGGTTTGTAATAGATGTAATAATGAACGGCATCCGAGGCCGCCGTGTCGGAACTGAAAACCCAGCTGAACTCCACGTTTTGACAGTCGGTGGTGATGGAAATTTCAGGCATTTCGGGCGGTTCGTTGTCGTAGGGAGCACCACATTCCTGCTGCGACCGATTGTAGAGCGGTCCTATCGTGTCCGGCAACCAGTAGTAGCCTTCCGCTTCAACGTAATAGCAGTAGTTTTTGCCATTCTCCAAACCTTTGTCCACGTAGCTGGTCGTCTCTGTTGTGCCAATGGAATCCCAACTCAGAAGATGTTCGTTGTATCGATAAACGGTGTATCTCACATTGTTCCAGGGTTGTATGTTCGTCCAAGTGAGTGACAATCGCTTATCTAAAGAGGTTATGCTGAGATATATAGAGGTGGCTCTGTCGGATTTTTCGATAATGGTGTCCGCATTTGAGATATACACACGGTAAGTGTAATCTAAATCCAATGTGTTTAAATCGTGATCCAAATAAGAAGTTGTGTCATTTGGATTTGCAGGTGTATTGGTAGTGTAAATCAAAGTTTCGCTTTCGACATCACTTTTTCGATATAAATCATACTGATAAGGAGGCGGGAAAGCGATGGAGTCGATTTCGGGTGGGAAGAGCCAGCGCACGAGTAACGTGCCGTTTTCAGAATGGGTGGAAACGACGTCCGTATTGATCAGGATAGGCGCATCATTGGCGATATGGGCACAGACTTTATCAGATACGATGCTTTCAGAACCATCTGGGAATAAGGCAACTACGCGATAACAGTATTCATTGCCATGATAGAGCGGACTCTCGGAACCATCATCTGTGAAGGTCGTGTCCGACCAAGCGTTTGTGGAACCGATTTTCGTGTATCCCGCTTCGGGTGGCAGTCCTGTCTGACAAGAATCCGGTTCAAAATCGTCCTCTCCATTTCTGCGATAGATGTCATATCCAATGGCATTGGAACAGTGGTCGGGCTGCCAATCCAAGTGAATTACATTGCCTTGCGGAAACGCGTTTAAGTTTTCCGGGGCTGGCGCAATAATGCGGATTCGCAATGTCTTGAAAGAGACCAACTCCACATGAGGACCATTGTCTTTCGCCTTGAAGCTCACTTCATATGGATTCAATTTAACATGGCTGCAAGCTGTTAACCAACGGAAATGGGTGACGTAGGGCACACTGTCAGTAATAGTTGCGAATTGTGCCGGACTATGCGCGACCAAAAAAGGCTCGCCTGTGGCGGATAAAGTAACGTACTTAGACGTAGAATCTGATACATGTACAAGCAGGTCTATGTAGGAACCAGCAACGACACACGTGTCGTTTACTTCCACTACGGGCGGTTCATTGTCGCATGGCGCAACTGTTATTTGCATGTCCCGAACCATACTGCCGATCATCACACCGTTGCGCCATTCCTGAATCAAGATCGCGATGTTGTATTCTCCAGCCGCGAGGGGTGAATCCCACGTCAAATCTCCCGTTACAGGGTCAATGGCGATGTAGTTCGAGGCTTGTGGATACGTATAACCTGGGATATTCTCGCCATCGTAGCCGCGGCATTCGATGAGACTGTAGGAAAGGCTGTCTCCTTCGGGATCGTATGCACCGGGATTGTGATAGAAAGGCACGTGAGTGCAGGCATTGTCCAACGGCGGATTCAACAACTGTGGCGAGGAATTTCCGCCAATGAACGGATTGATTACCAGTATTGTTTCGATGAAGAAAGGTATCTCTACGGAACTCGGAATGTTGACGATGCCCGCATTTCGGTTGGGGTCTTCAAAGGTGATGTGGAACGTTCCCACTGCCGAAAAGGTATGCTGTGTAACGTAAATGTTACGGCTGATGTCGTTCCCCATGTTGACTTTGCTCTGTCGCTGGATGATGGAAGCGGTGCCGTCCCCCCAGAACACTTCGATTTCCGGGCGGTCGGCGGGACTGGGCGTGTAAGTATAGGTCGTGATGGTGAACTCGTAGGTAAGTCCGGAAATGTAGGTATAGCTGATCTCGCCAGCGCGCTGGTGCGTGGCGAAAGCTGTTGACGTAAGAGTCAACAACATGATGAATATCAGCAGAATACGTACAATTCTCTTTCCCATATCACATAATCCTTTTGACTTGATGATTTTGCAATTGATACTTTTGTCCGCTTTCGGGACACTCTGCCATACCAGCCTCGTCGAATACCAGACGACAGCCATATTCGCTCACCCAACCAATTTGTCGTGCAGGAGTGCCGGCTACTAACGCATAATCAGGTACATCGTGTGTCACGACCGCGCCTGCGCCTATCATGGCATAGCAGCCTATCGTATGTCCGCACACAATCGTTGCGTTGGCGCCGATTGTAGCGCCGCGTTTGACCAATGTAGCACGAAATTCGTTTTTCCGCTCAATGAAAGCTCGCGGGTTGATGACGTTCGTGAAGACCATGGAGGGGCCTAAGAAAACATCGTCCTCGCATATAACCCCTTCATAGACAGATACATTGTTTTGTACTTTCACGTTGTTGCCCAAGGTTACGCGGTTGGCAATCATCACATTTTGCCCGATGACGCAATGCGTTCCAATGACTGCGCCAGACATCACATGCGCGAAGTGCCAGATTTTCGTGTTCATCCCAATCTGACATCCCTCGTCCAAAACGGCGGTTTCATGTGCGAAATACTCTTTCATAACGGGCAATTAACGATGGTTTCGGTGATAAATTGTAATTGTTCGGTCGTCATTTCGGTATGCATCGGCAAGGAGAGCACCTCTTTGCACAGTTGTTCTGACACTGGGAAATCTCCTTCGCGGTAGTTCAGATATTGATATGCGGCTTGCAGATGTGCGGGGATCGGATAATAGACAGCTGTGGGTATCTGTTTGTCGGATAGATATTTGCGTAAAGCATCCCGACGATTGGCATCCACTTTTATCGTAAACTGATGATAAGTGTGGGTAGAGTAGGGGACTCTTTGGGGTAAAACCAATCCTTTCACTTCAGATAGCGCATGAGTATAAAAGTCAGCCGCTTGTTGTCGTGCCGCTATAAAATCGTCCAGATGCTGGAGTTTTACTTGCAAAATGGCCGCCTGTAAGGTGTCGAGTCGAGAATTGAGTCCGATATATTGATGGTGGTAACGTTCTTTAGAGCCGTGGCGACAAATGGCACGCAATTTTTCAGCCAAAGCGTCGTTGTCCGTCATCAGTGCGCCGCCGTCGCCATAGCCGCCCAAGTTTTTGGAAGGGAAGAATGAGGTACATCCGATGGTGCCGATAGTACCCGCCTTTTTCTCCGTTCCGTCGGAACATGTATAAACTGCGCCCAGTGCTTGGCAAGCATCTTCGATAATGCTGATATTATGCTTGTTAGCAATATCCAAGATCGGTCCCATGTTTGCGCATTGACCGTAAAGATGGACGGGAACAATCGCCTTGCTTTTCGGGGTGATAGCCTGCTCTAGTTGACGGATATCCATGTTGAAATCATCAGCACAAACATCCACGAAAACAGGTTTCGCACCCAAAAAGGCTATGGCCTCTACCGTGGCGATGAAGGTAAAAGGTACCGTGATGACTTCGTCGCCAGTCCCAACTCCCAGAGACATGAGCGCCGCCAACAGGGCATCGGTACCATTACCGCAACTTACAACATGCTTAGAACCAGTATATTGTGCAAGCTGTTCTTCGAATTTGTAAACGGATGACCCTTGAATGAAAGCGGTAGAATCCAGTACACGCTGAACGGCTGCGTCAATTTCAGGTTTGAGGCGCAGGTACTGCTGTTTTAGGTCCACCATCTGTATGGAAATCATCAACTTACGATTTTAACATTAGAGTGCAAAAGTACAAAAATTCGGTATTCCTACGGTATATTTTTAATTTATCGCAGCAGGCTTTTGATTTCCTGTTTGACAAATCGAAAGTCCATCTTCGGATTCAAATAATTTTGAAAATCATCCATAGTATCAGTTGGTTTCACCTCCACGCGGCGCAGGCGATAGGGGTTTCCGTGCAGATTATTCAGTTTCCATAATGTGGTGAAGGCGGCTTTGAAGCCGATCTCCTGCAGCAATTCAGGAGTTGCGCAGCCGAAATCCTTGCGCTGACCGTAAGGAAAAGCGAAATAGTCCACCGGTTTTTGCAGATGCTCTTCTAACAGCTGTTTTGACTCTTGCAAATCCTTCATCGTTTCTTCCTTTGACAGGTGGCGCAGGGAGACATGGGTCATACCGTGGGATCCGAAAGTGAAAAGCGGATTTTTGGAAAGTTCCTCGATGCTCCACCAGGAGAGCGTATCAATCTTTTGGTATCCAGGTTCTTCCTCATCCCAACAGTTGTCGCTTCCCACATGGTAAACCGGGACAAAGACGGTGACAGGTATGCTCAGTTCGTTGAGAATACCCCTGACGTATGTATAGAGGCAGTAGTAGGCGTCGTCGAAGGTGACAGTGGCAATATGGGGATTGTTGTGGCATTCGCGGACGTAGGTGTCCATATCGGTGAGTTGCCAGTGTTGTTGCACATAACGCAGTTGCCGCTCGAAGTTTTCGGCGGAGACGGTATTGAAACCGGCTTTTTCGTCCACGTTATGGTACATCAAAATCATAGCGACCGTTTATAAAACAAAAGTCAGGCTTTGAAGACCTGACTTTTTAGCAGGGGAAGAGAGATTCGAACTCCCATCAATGGTTTTGGAGACCACTATTCTGCCCTTAAACTATTCCCCTGTAAAATCGGGGTGCTATATAACACCCCGATTTTTATGGATGTTAGATGGAATCTTAGTCTAAGATTTCAGTAACCTGACCAGCGCCGACCGTACGACCACCCTCACGGATAGCGAAACGGAGGTTTTGGTTCAGAGCGATTTCAGAGAGCAGATCCACCGTGATTTCAACGTTATCACCAGGCATCACCATTTCAACGCCAGCAGGCAGAGTGATAGCACCAGTCACGTCCGTGGTGCGGAAGTAGAATTGAGGACGGTAGTTGTTGCCAAACGGAGTGTGACGGCCACCTTCTTCTTTCTTCAGCACATACACAGAAGCTTTGAATTTCTTGTGAGGATGGATAGAACCGGGTTTTGCAATGACCATACCACGACGGATTTCGTCTTTGTCGATACCACGGAGCAACAAACCAACGTTATCACCAGCTTCACCATCGTCGAGGATCTTGCGGAACATTTCCACACCCGTAACGACGGATTTCAGTTTTTCAGCACCCATACCGATGATATCGACGGGTTCGCCAGTGTGGATGACACCAGTCTCGATACGACCGGTAGCCACGGTACCACGACCGGTGATGGAGAAGACGTCCTCAACGGGCATCAAGAAATCTTTATCGACATCGCGAGGAGGCAGCGGAATCCAAGTGTCAACTGCATCCATGAGTTCAACGATCTTTTCAACCCACTTCGGCTCGAGGTTCAAGCCACCGAGAGCAGAACCGCGGATGACGGGAGTGTTGTCGCCGTCGAAACCGTAGAACGTGAGAAGGTCGCGGATTTCCATTTCAACGAGGTCGAGCAATTCGGGGTCGTCCACCAAGTCAACCTTGTTCATGAAAACAACCATTCTCGGCACACCAACCTGCTTTGCCAACAGGATGTGCTCACGAGTTTGAGGCATAGGACCATCGGTAGCTGCCACAACGAGGATAGCACCATCCATCTGAGCAGCACCAGTAACCATGTTCTTCACATAGTCGGCGTGACCGGGACAGTCAACGTGTGCATAGTGACGGTTAGCGGTTTGGTACTCGATGTGAGCGGTGTTAATGGTAATACCACGCTCTTTTTCCTCAGGAGCATTGTCGATAGAATCGAAAGATCTGAGCTCAGAGAGACCTTTTTCAGCCAACACGGTGGTGATGGCAGCGGTAAGAGTAGTTTTACCGTGGTCGATGTGACCGATAGTACCCACGTTCACGTGGGGTTTAGTACGTTCAAATTTTTCTTTTGCCATTTTTTATAAATTTATGTTTTTAACTAAAATCCTTATGTTCATTTCAAAAAAAAAAGAGCCGTTGATGAGAGTTGAACTCATGACCCCATCCTTACCAAGGATGTACTCTACCACTGAGCTACAACGGCTGATTTTTTTGCTAAAAAAAGAACGTTTCCTTGTATCGGAAATAAGGTGCGCAAAAATACATTTTTTTTTAATTCTACACGCAGTTGCGCAATTTTTTTTATTTTTCTTGTAACTTGTTGATTGTCAATAGTAAACTATCTCTCCAATAGGGGATTTCCATTCCTGTGTCCGTCTTGATTTTGCATAAATTGAACACAGAAGAGGCAGGACGCCGCGCTTTTGCCGGATATTCCGACGATGGGATGGCCTCCACGCGACACCTCAAACCACCCATTTCCATGATCGCTTTGGAGAAGTCGAACCAACTGCAGACTCCTTCGTTGGCGAAATGGTAGAATTCCGTGCCTGAAAGTCCGGAAATGCCCTCCAGCAGACGGAAAATGACCTTGGCTAAATCGCCGGCGTAGGTCGGGCCGCCGATCTGGTCGCAAACCACCCGCAAGTTCTCCCGTTCCGCGCCCAATCGCAGCATCGTTTTCACAAAATTGTTCCCGTATTCGGAATAGAGCCACGACGTGCGGATGATGATTGCCCGGCATCCGCTCTCTTGAATGGCTCGTTCACCCGCCAATTTGGTCGAACCATAGACAGATTTTGGTGCGGGCGTGTCATTTTCTTCGTGTGGTTTGCTCGAATCGCCGGAAAAAACATAGTCCGTGGAGATGTGGAAAAGGAACAGGTCGTACTTCTTCGCCACTTTCGCGAGATTTCCCACCGCCGTGCAGTTGATTCGGTAAGCATTTTCTTCGTCGTCTTCAGCTTTGTCCACCGCCGTATATGCGGCCGCGTTTATAATGACGTTGATGTGATTATTAATAATATATTTGTCTATCGCTACTGCATCCGTGATGTCCAATTCTGCTACATCAGTGTAGAAGAAGCAGTATTTGTCTTGATATTCCTTTGCAAGGTCGCGCAGGCAATTGCCTAATTGCCCGTTGGCACCAGTGATGAGAATGTTGTACATGGGGTTGATGGGCTAAGGTTTAAGGTTTAGGGGTTAAAGGATAAGAAATGGTAGAGACGATGTGCACATCGTCTCCACAAATTACACTAATTCAATAGATTCCCGGAACTTTGGCACGTAAGCTTGTTTGAAACCTGCGTCCTTCAAATGTTTTGCGTAGGCGTCACGCGCGTCGTTCTCACCGTGTACGACGAAGATCTTCTTCAACCGTTTGTTTCCCTTTTGGCAAGAGAGATATTGTATAAGTTCTTTATAGTCGGCATGACCGGAGTAGGCGTCGATGCGGGCGAGTGTGGCGCGGACCTTGTATTCGTTGCCGAAGATGGAGACTTTCTCGTCGCCGCGCATGATTTTCGCACCCAACGTGGTCGGGGCACAGTAACCTACGCACAAAATGGTGGTTTTCGGATCTTCGATGTTGTTGGCCAGGTGGTGTTTGATACGCCCGGCCTCCATCATGCCGGAAGCGGAAATGATGATGCAGGGGCGGTTGTGCTCATTCAGCGCTTTGGAGTCGTCGATGGTGCGCACATACGTCAGCTTGTCGAAGCCAAACGGGTCCTTGTTTTCCTCAATGAACGCACGCATCTCTTCGTTGAAACATTCGGTGTGCAGTCGGAAGAGGTTTGTGGCGGAGCATGCCAGCGGACTATCGACGAAACATTCGATGTCGGGCAGGTCGCCGGCAAGTTCGAGACGGTGCAGCGTATAGACGATCTCCTGTGTTCTGCCGATGGCGAACGACGGGATGAGCAGTTTGCCTTTGCGTTTTGCGCACGCGTCGCGCACCACGAGCATCAAATCCTTGTCGGCTTCGTCGAGTGTGGAGTGCAAACGGTCGCCGTAGGTGGATTCGGTGATGATGTAGTCGGCGTGCGGGAACGGTTGCGGATCGGGCAGGATGCGCTTGTTGTAGCGACCCACATCGCCGGTGTAGCACAGCGTGCGGGTCTTGCGGCCCTCCTTGAAGGTGATGTAGATGGCGCTGCTGCCCAACATGTGGCCGCTGTCGATGAATTCGATGGCCACTTTCGGGGTGATGTTGAAATGCAGCCCGCGAGGGACACTGATGAAGAGTTGCATACAATCTACCGCGTCCTTCTCGTTGTAAATCGGTTCGATGGGCGTTTTGCCGACACGTTCCGTCTTCTTGTTGAACTGTCGGGCATCGGCCTCTTGGATGCGGCCTGAGTCGGCGAGCATGATCGCACAGAGGTCTCGGGTGGCAGGTGTGCAAAACACCTTGCCATGGAACCCCAACTTATATATATATGGTATCAATCCGGCGTGGTCGATATGTGCGTGCGAAAGCAACACGATGTCGATTTTGGTCGGGTCGAAACCCAAATCGCGGTTCATGGCATCGGTCTCCAGACCTTTACCCTGATACATACCGCAGTCTAACAGTATCTTAGTGCCGTCCTGTGTGGTGAGCAGGAATTTGCTGCCGGTGACCTCTTCGGTCGCACCTAAAAAATCGAGTCTCATGGGGTCTATTTTTTCTCGTGATTCGGCCAGACATTACGCCAGCCATAGAAAAAGCCGAGGTGATAGCGTGCCGCGAAGTAATACACCACGTGACGGAGCTTGCCCAACGGCAGGTATAAGAGTAACAGAATGCTACTTATATAATATATTGTATTCACCGCACTCACGGTGGGGAAAAGCATATTGAGCGTTGTCATCAAAAGAAAAAGCGTCACCAAGCCTGTGGAGATGAAGTCGTCGGGCATGGAAAGCACCTTCAAGTCTTTGGAAAACAGTCTTCTGAAGAAGAGGATGAGTCCGCAAACCGTAGCTATGGCAGGCGGAATGGCAAGCACCCAACGCCAGCAATTTCCTTCAATCCAGCTGTTGAAGCATGGGAAGAAGAAGAGCACAAAGAAGAGCAGGCTGCAGAAAAGTCCGATGTGGAACAGCATGCCGACGGCGTAGGACGGAATGTGCAGATAGGCAGACTCTTTCTCAGTGGGCATCATCGCGCGGGTGTTGGCGTAAATCACACCCTCTTTCACGCTGCCGCTGGGCTCCGATTTGTCCTTCGGGGCACCCAAGCGCACAATCTTGATGAAATGAGCCAATAAACTAACTAGGCAATAGAGCGTTGCCGCTATTGCTAAATATTGCATGATACTCATAACGGTAGGTTTAGAGTTTAGGGTTTAGGGTTTAAGGTTTAGGGTTTAGAGTTTTTGGTTATTAGCTGTTGGCAAAGATATTGTACCAAAAGCCAAAGGCCAAAAGCTAAAAGCCAATGTTAAACGCAACCTTCGGGTTTGGGGAGACCGGCGACGCGGCAGGCGCCTCTTGCGGGACCGAGCGGGAAGAGCTCGTAGATGTCCTTCAGCTTCAGATTGGCGGTCTTGCAGATGGTGCGGACCATCGGGGCGATGCCTTTTTCTTCGTAGTTGGCGCGGATGCAATCGACCACTTTCCAGTGATTCTCAGTCATTTCCGTAATGCCATCGGCCTTTGCGATTTCCGCAGCCAGTTCCTTGTTCCATTCTTCGGGATGAACCATGAAGCCGTCACCGTCCATCTCGTAAGTTTTGTTATTGAATTCAATATTTGCCATAATGATGTTTTTTTAGAGGCGCAAAGATACATTTTTTTTTGCTATTGGCTATTAGCTTTTGGCCTTTAGCTAACGGCCAATAGCCAATAGCTAAAAGCTAACACCCGTTGACTACCTTGTCAATGGTTTCCGGGAAGTGTTTGTGTTCCAGCTGGTGGATTTTGGTTTCCACTGTGTCCAGCGTGTCTCCTTTTTCAATATGGAAGGAGAATTGGTCGATGATTTTGCCGGTATCGACCCCTTCATCGACAAAGTGGATGGTGATGCCGAAGACCTTCACGCCGTAGTTGTAGGCGTCGGCGATGCCGTGTGCGCCCGGGAAGGAGGGCAACAGGGCGGGGTGAAGGTTGATGATGCGCATGGGATAGGCCTCTAACAGCGTTTTGCCGATGATGCGCATATAGCCGGCCAGCACGATGTAATCGACCTGGCGGTTTTTCAGTTCAGTAAGGATGGCTTGCTCGTAAGCGGCCTTTCCGGCATAGTCCTTCGCACAAAAAGTGAACGCGTCAATGCCGTGGGCACTGGCGCGTTCTACAGCTTTGCATGAAGGTTTGTCGGACACCAGCAGTGCAATTTCAGCGTTCAGCTTGCGACTTTCAACTGCCTCGATAATGGCCTGAAAGTTAGAGCCGAAGCCACTGGCGAATACGGCAATCTTCTTCATAGATTACTTTTTGTTAGGACAACCGCCTTCTTTCTTACAGCCACCGTCTTTCTTGCAACCTTGATCTTTGTGACAGCCTTGATCTTTGTGGCAACCAGGTTTGTCACCGTGGCAACCGGGTTTGTCACCGCCTTTGCAACCACCGCAGCAGCCTGCAGCGTCGAAAGCAGCTTTTCTCTCCTCAATCGTGAGCTTATCCCAGTTGTTCATAGCGGCCTCGAAAGCAGCTTTCTTCTCTTCCTGAGCTTTCTTCATCTCCTGCATCTCGTCGTATTTGGCCTTGCGTTGGTCAAGCAGTTCAGCCTTACGCTCGTCGGTGAGGTTCTCCCAGTTCTGCCAATCTTCGGCAGCCTTCTTGCAGGCTTCCATCTCGGCTTTCTGCTCCTCGGTCATTTCCGGGCAGCATGCTTCGGTTTGGGGTTCAGTACCTTCCGCAGGTTGTTCAGCGGGCTTGTTGTTGTTACAAGCGGTGAAAGTCAGACAGCAAGCAGCTGCCATTAAGATAAAAAGTTTCTTCATTTTTTTGATTTTAATTTGATGAATATTCATTTTGAAAAACCGCCGCAAAAATAGTCTTTTTTCAATCCTAAGATTGTTTAAAATTCTTAAAAGTTTTGAGGTGAGACTTATGACATAGACATAGACTTAGACAATTGGCTTTTGGCTGTTGGCTGTTGGCTTTTGTTTTATTCATCATTCATATAGTCTGTTTATTTCTGAAATTTTGTACATTTGCAGGTTTTAAAAAATGAATGTTCATGAAGCGTATATGCCTTATAATCTATATGTTTGTTGTAGGCTTGACGGCATTTTCACAAAGCCCTACTTGCTATCGTATCTACTTAAGCGACAAGAATAATACGCCTTATTCGATAAACAACCCTTCTGAATATCTTTCGCAACGGGCCATCGACAAACGCACACGATTCAACATCCCGATTACAGAACAGGATCTGCCCATTAATCCGCAATATAAGCAACAGATTCTCGCTTTACATCCGCAAATGCAACCGTTGGCCGTTTCGAAATGGATGAACACTTTTACAGTCTATTGTCCTGACAGCACGATAGTTCCGCAGATTGAGAACCTGCCGTTTGTGGATTCTGTGTGGGCGGTGGGCCACTATATTTTGCATGATGTTTCCATAGATCGGTATCTGGAGAATCCGATTCCGATGGTCCAAAGCTCACCCATATCATCCAAAGAATCCATTGATTATGGTTCTGGATGGGACCAGATTTCCTTGATCAACGGGGTTCCGTTGCACGAGGAGGGCTTCCGTGGTGAGGGCATGCTCATCGCGGTCCTTGACGGTGGCTTTTTCGGCATCGAGACCACCTCTTTCTTCCAGCAGATGGTCAACGAAGGGCGGTTCATCGGCCAGTTCACACTGATGCCCGACTTTGTGGATACGCTGCAGAGCGGCTGGGATGAGGTGCACGGCACGATTGTGACCTCCGCCATCGCCGCCAACACCAACGGCGAGTTCGTAGGCACAGCACCTGCCGCCTCGTATGCACTCATACACACAGAATGGGTTGGCTCTGAAGAACTTGTGGAGGAGGATTTCTGGGCCAATGGGGCAGAAATCGCCGACAGACTTGGCGCGGATATCATCAACTCCTCGCTGGGTTACAGCAATTTTCCGGATTTCCCGCAGGCGGATGTCTCTTACGAGGACATGGACGGACTGAACAGTATAGCCTCGCGCTGCGCCACCATTGCCGGGCAGAAGGGCATCATCGTCTGTGTGGCAGCGGGTAACGATGGCAATAACGAGATTTACCATATCGGTCGTCCCGCCGATGCTTTCGACATCCTGTGCGTGGGCGCTTGCGCTGCGGACAGCATCATCGCCGACTTCTCGTCGCGCGGCCCTTCCTACGACGGCCGTATGAAGCCCGACATCACCTCCATGGGCGTGCAGACGGCCTGCTATTATCCTGCCGACATGCTCTCCTTCGCCAACGGCACCAGTCTGGCTACCCCCGTTGCCGCCGGAATGTGCGCTTGTCTCTGGCAGGCTATGCCCGAATACTCCTCTACGGAAATGATGCAAATCATCCGCGAGAGCAGTCACCTTTACGACAACCCCAACCCCGAATACGGTTACGGCATTCCCGACTTCTACAAAGCCTACACGACCCACGTCGGCATCAACGACTACAAACCGCTGCAAATCAGCGTCTATCCGAACCCTGTCATCGACAAGCTGAACATCGTCAACCCCGACGGCAACATCCAGACCGTCACCCTCTACAACACCTCCGGCCAACTCGTCCTGCAAACCGCCGTCCCCCTCTCCCCGATCCTCGAAATTCCCGTAACTAACTTGCCCAATGGATTTTACATTGGCACCGCCACCCTTAACAATCACCAAATTGCAACGTTTAAATTTATGAAACAATAATCCGTTACCGAGCTTTTGCCCCTGGCGGGGCATTTATGAAAAACGTGCCTCTAATTCTACCGAGTTCTTGCCCCTATCGGGGCTGCTCAAGGAAAATATTTTAATCTCTTAACCATTAAACCGTAAACCGTAAACTGTAAACCAATATGAACGCCTTAACAAAAACCAATTACCAATTTCCGAATCAAAAGTCGGTGTATCACGGAAAAGTCCGTGACGTCTATTTCTTAGACGATGTATTAGTGATGGTCGCCAGCGACCGTATCAGTGCCTTCGATGTCATTCTTCCGAAGGGTATTCCTTACAAAGGTCAGATTCTCAACCAAATAGCATCTAAATTTTTGGATGCCACCAGCGACATCTGTCCGAACTGGAAGATGGCCACTCCCGACCCGATGGTCACGGTGGGCCGCGTCTGCAAGGGCTTCCCGGTGGAGATGATCGTGCGCGGCTACCTTTGCGGCAGCGCGTGGCGTTTCTACAAGAACGGCGGTCGCAACCTTTGCGGCAACATCCTGCCCGACGGCATGAAGGAGAACCAGAAGTTCCCGGTGCCGCTCATCACCCCGACTACCAAGGCCGAGCAAGGCGAACATGATGCCGACATCTCCAAGGAGGAAATCCTCGCCAAGGGACTCGTCTCTCCTGAAGATTACGCCGTTTTGGAGGATTACACAATGAAGCTCTTCCTTCGCGGCACGGAAATCGCAGCGAAGAAGGGATTGATCCTCGTGGATACCAAATATGAGTTCGGCAAAGCGGACGACAAGATCTACCTCATCGACGAAATCCATACTCCTGACTCTTCCCGTTATTTCTACGCTCAGGGCTATGAAGAGCAATTCGCCAAAGGTCTGCCGCAGAAGCAGTTGTCCAAAGAGTTCGTGCGTGAGTGGCTGATGGCCAACGGTTTCCAAGGTCAGGAAGGCCAGCAGGTTCCCGAGATGACCGAAGAGGTGGTCAACGGCATCACCCAACGCTACATCGAACTTTACGAGAACATCACTGGCGAGAAGTTTGTCCCCGCCCCGTCTGAGAACGTGGAGCAGCGGATTTACGATAATGTGATGAACTGGCTGGCAAAGAGATAAGACGTGTGACGTATGACGTGTGACGTGTGATTTTCTTTATCAAACGTCATACGTCAAACGTCAAAATTCCCAAATCCAAAATCAATGAAATACGTCATCATCGGCGGCGTGGCAGGCGGAGCGTCAGCGGCTGCAAGGCTTAGAAGATTGAACGAAGACGCGGAAATCATCATGTTCGAGAAAGGCGAACACATCTCGTACGCCAACTGCGGTATGCCCTACTACATCGGCAACACCATCGAGGAGCGCAAGCGGCTGTTCGTGCAGACGCCCGTCTCTTTCGGTAACCGTTACGATGTGGATGTCAGGACATTGCAAGAGGTGACCGTCATCAACCGCGAGGCGCATACTGTGGAGGTCAAGAACCTGCGCAACGGCAAGACCTACAGCGAAGACTACGACATCCTCCTGTTGTCGCCTGGTGCGGAACCTATGATTCCCGAACTGCCTGGCATTCACAGCCCGAAGATCTTCACCCTGCGCAGCGTCAGCGATTGCGACAAGATCAAGATGCAAGCCGTTGAATCCCTGCATGATAACGCGAAAGCGGTCATCATCGGCGGCGGCTTCATCGGGTTGGAGATGGCAGAGAACCTCCACAAGATCGGTTATCAAATTACCGTGGTGGAGAAAGCCGACCATATCCTCACGCCCGTGGATGAGCCGATTGCGGCTGTTGCGCAGAAGCACCTGAAAGACAAAGGTGTACAGCTGATTACCGGCAACGGCATCTCTGGATTTGAGGAAAATAGCGACCAACTCACTGTCTGTCTGGAAGATGGACAGAAGTTAACCTGCGATCTTGCGGTGCTGAGCATTGGCGTGCGTCCAAACACAACGTTGGCGGAGGCTGCTGGATTGGAAATCGGCCGAGGGATCAAGGTGAACGAGTATTTGCAGACCTCCGACGAGCGCATCTTTGCTGTGGGTGACGCCATCGAATTCCCGCATCCTGTGACGGGCATCCCTTATTGCAACTTCCTCGCAGGTCCCGCGAACGCGCAGGCGCGTATCGCTGCGATGAACATGGTTTATCCCGAAAGCGTGGTCTATCAAGGCTCTGTGGCTACGGCCATCGCAAAAATCTTCGACTTGGCTGTGGCAAGTACGGGTCTTAACGAGGCGGCCTTGCAACGGGCGGGCTTCGCTTACGAAACAGTAATAGTACACCCAGCCGCGCACGCGACTTATTACCCTGGTAGCAGTCCGATTTCATTGAAGCTGAACTTCTCCATGGAGGACGGTCGCATCTTTGGCGCACAAGCCATTGGCACGCAAAATGTTGACAAACAGATTGATACTATCTCGTTATTGCTGAAACACAACGGGACTATCTTCGACTTGGTGAACAGCGAGCACACTTACGCGCCGCCGTTCGGATCGGCCAAAAGTCCCGTGATGTTTGCCGGCATGGTGGCCGAAAATATCTTCGACCACCTGATGAACCCGATTCACGCGCATCAGTTGGACGAAATGATTGACAACAAGGAAGATTTCTTCTTGTTAGACGTTCGCGAACTGCCTGAGTACAAGAACGGTACCATCGAAGGAGCCACTCGCTACTCCGTGGATGAGCTGCGCGAGTTCTTGGAAGAGATTCCTGAAGGCAAGAAGATCGTGGTCTTCTGCGAGGTCGGTCTCCGCGGCTATGTCGCCTCCCGCATCCTCACGCAGAATGGTTTCGATGAGGTGTATAATTTGATTGGAGGGATGAGGACGTATCGGATGATTGGAAGGCACAATGTAATGTAGAATGTAGAATGTAAATGATAAACAATAAAAATCAATACTAAAATGAAAAAACATCAAATTTCAACGAAGTTTCTCAGCATTGAGAAAGTAACGAAAATTATTGAGCGCAAGCAGAAAATTGAGTTGTCCGAAGAGGCGATTGCGGCGGTGAAGAAATGCCGCGACTTCTTGGACACCAAGGCTGCCAAGAGCGCAGATCCGATTTACGGTGTGACCACTGGTTTCGGTTCCCTTTGCAACAAGCATATTTCTGCTAAGGATTTGTCCACCTTGCAACGCAACCTCGTCATTTCACACGCATGTGGCGTAGGCGAGGAGGTGCCGCAAGAGATTGTGCAACTCATGTTGCTCATGAAAATCCAATCCTTGTCATACGGTCACTCCGGTGTGCAAGTTGACACTATCCAACGTTTGGTGGATTTCTACAACAAGGGTGTGTATCCCGTTGTGTATCAACAAGGTTCATTGGGCGCTTCCGGCGACCTGGCTCCGTTGGCGCACCTCTCATTGCCTATCATCGGCATGGGTGAGGTTTATTACCGCAACAAGAAATACTCTGCTGCTGAAATCAACGAG
Organism: uncultured Bacteroidales bacterium; assembly: GCA_900317715.1. Lineage (GTDB taxonomy): Bacteria > Bacteroidota > Bacteroidia > Bacteroidales > WCHB1-69 > F23-D06. The sequence continues at coordinate 41,716 of ONHS01000012.1, forward strand.
AAATTCGGTTGGAAGCCTATCACACTGAAGTCGAAAGAGGGTTTGGCATTGCTCAACGGCACACAGTTCATGAGCTCTTACGCTGTTTGGTTGCTGATGAAGGCTCGCAAGCTCAGCTGGCTCGCCGACATTATCGGTGCCATCTCATTGGAAGCTTTCGACGGCCGTATTGAGCCTTTCAACATGCTGGTGCACCTCGTTCGTCCGCACGCTGGACAAATCATCACCGCTGCCCACATCACGCAACTGCTTGAGGGCTCAGAGATTATCGCTCAACACAAAGAGCACGTGCAGGATCCTTACTCCTTCCGTTGCATGCCGCAGGTGCACGGTGCATCCAAGGATGCTATTGAGCATGTGCAGAACGTGGTGGAGACCGAGATCAACTCCGTCACCGATAACCCGACCGTCTTCCCGGACGAAGACATCATCGTCAGCGCCGGTAACTTCCACGGTCAGCCGTTGGCTTTGGTTTTGGACTTCCTTTCCATCGCTATGGCAGAACTCGGCAATATCTCTGAACGCCGTATCTATCAACTGATTAGCGGAAAACGCGGTCTGCCGTCCTTCCTCGTGAAGAACCCGGGTCTTAACTCCGGTTTCATGATTCCGCAGTATGCTGCCGCCTCCATCGTAAATCAGAACAAGGCCTTCACGATGCCTTGCTCTACCGACTCCATCGAGTCTTCACAAGGTCAGGAAGACCATGTGAGCATGGGTGCGAACGCCGCCACGAAGTGCTACTTGGTGGTCAACAATGTGGAGAAGATCCTCGGTATCGAGCTGTTCAACGCCGCTCAGGCTTTGGATTTCCGCAAACCGCTGAAGAGTTCCGATTTCATCGAAGATTTCGTGAAGTGCTACCGCGAGTTTGTGCCGTTCGTAGAAAATGACACTTATATGCACGAGCTTATTCAGAAGTCCATCGACTTCATCAAAGGCGTGCGTATCGTGAAGTAAGGTTTTCGATACAACAAAAAAAGGAGAAACTTTTCGGTTTCTCCTTTTTTTTGTTGAAATATTACGCTTTTTACTCTTTGGTCAGAATCTCTTCCAGCATTTGTCGTAGCGTGGAAGAGGTCAGGTCGCGGGTCATCTTGCCTTCGTAGCAGACGGAGATGTTGCCCGTTTGTTCGGAGACCACCACTGCCACGGCGTCCGTGAATTCGGTGGCGCCAAGGGCAGAGCGGTGGCGCAATCCCACTTCCTGTGGCAGGTCGTGGTTTTTGGACACGGGCAGAATACAACGCGCGGCGGTAATACGGTGATTTTTGATGATGACCGCACCATCGTGTAACGGACTGTTCTTGAAGAAGATATTCTCCAAAAGTTCCGCCGACGGTTTGGCATCAATCTCTTCGCCAGTGTTTAGGAATTCATCCAAGTCATCGTGGCGGACATGTGCCGGCAGGCTTTTTTCACCGCCTCAATCTCTTCCGAATAGATGCTGCTTTTTGACTGTTTGGCGAAGCGGTCACTGAAGAAGTGCACCACACGTCCGTCGCCGATGTAGAGTAAGAATTTACGTATTTCCGGCTGGAAAAGAATCAAGATGGCCAGCACGCCTACGCTGACCAATTCGCCCATCAAGTCGGAAAGCATGGTGAAATGGAAATAAGCCACCACTTTCCATACCACGTATATCAGTGCCAACACCCAGAAAATTTTCACGGCAGCAGTGCCTTTCGTCAACTTGTACAGTTCGAAAAGCAGCACCGCGACAATCAGGATGTCGAGGACATCAATGATGCGGAATTCCAGAAAGTTGAGAATAGCGGCTAAATCCATCATTGTTTCAAAGAATTATGCCATCAAAGCGGCTAATGCGATAGAATACATTTTCGTTTTGGCGCTGTCGCCGCGAGAAGAGAGCACGCAAGGCACTTTCGCACCCTTCAGC
>ONHS01000021.1 GCA_900317715.1 uncultured Bacteroidales bacterium
CGGCGGGGTGTTGGCGAAATTGCCCACAGCACCGCTGATCTTGCCGCACTCCACATCGGCGGCAGCCATCTCGAAACGTTCGATGTTGCGACGCATCTCCTCGAACCACAACGCCCACTTCAGACCAAGGGCGGTGATATCGGCATGCACGCCGTGCGTACGCCCGATGCAAGGGGTGTCCTTGAACTCGTAAGCGCGTTTCTTGAGGATGTCGGAGAAGCGCTGGAGGTCCTTACGCAAAATGTTGTTAGCCTGCTTGATAAGGTAACCGTTGGCGGTATCCACCACGTCGGTGGAGGTCAGACCGTAGTGCACCCATTTTTTTTCATCACCGAGACTTTCGCTCACGGCGCGGGTGAAGGCCACAATGTCATGACGGGTCTCCTTCTCGATTTCGTATATGCGTTGCACATCGAAGGTGGCCTTCGTGCGCAGTTTTTCAACGTCTTCAGCCGGAATCACGCCGAGTTTGCTCCAAGCGGCGGCGGCTTCGATTTCCACTTTCAAGTATGCGCCGAATTTATTTTCTTCAGTCCAGACGGCGCTCATCTCCGGACGCGAGTAACGTGGTATCATAATCGCGAATAATTTACGCGGCAAAAATACGAAAATAATGCGGATGGCAGAATCATGATTTAAGAATGATGAATAGGCAATAACAAAAAATCGTACTTTTGCCCTCTAATAAAAATTCAAACAATGAACCCTGCATTTCATACCCTAGACATTATCATCTTCGCCACGTATCTGGTGATTATCGTTGGATTAGGCATCTGGATTTCCCACCGGAAGAAGAACAAAGACAAGACTGCCGAGGACTATTTCCTCGCAGGTAAGTCGCTGCCTTGGTGGACGATAGGTGCATCGCTGATTGCCGCCAACATCTCAGCGGAGCAGTTCATCGGGATGTCCGGTTCTGGATTCGCAGGCGGCTTCGCTGTGGCCTCCTACGAGTTCATGGCCGCGCTCACCCTCATCATCGTGGCGAAATATTTCATGCCAGTGTTCGTGAAACAGGGCATCTACACCATCCCCGAATTTATCGAAAAACGCTACTCCCGGCAGCTCAAAACCATCCTCGCCGTCTTCTGGCTGGGACTCTTTATCTTCGTGAACCTCACCTCCGTGCTCTTTCTCGGCGCGAAAGCCATTGACACGATTATCGGTACAGGCGACGGCTCGCTGATTATCCCCGCCATCATCGGGCTGGGCGTGATTGCAGCACTATACTCCATTACCGGCGGTCTCTCCTCCGTGGCGTGGACCGACATTCTGCAAGTAATCCTGCTGGTGCTGGGCGGTCTGATTACCACGGTGGTGGCACTGCAAGTCATCAGTCCCGACGGCACTATCAGTCAGGGGATCCACCATCTGACGAGTGCGGCGGGTGACCGGTTGCATCTGATTCTACCGAAAGACAACCCCGAATACCACAATATGCCCGGCATCATGATGCTCATTGGTGGTTTATGGGTCGCCAACCTCTACTATTGGGGCTTCAACCAATACATCATTCAACGCGCTTTCGCCGCCAAGTCGCTACAGGAAGCACAAAAAGGTCTGGCATTCGCCGCCTTTCTTAAACTCCTCATCCCCTTCATCGTGGTCATCCCCGGCATGATTGCCTATGTGATGTACTCTGAAGGCAGTTTCGGTGCAGTGGAAGCACTCACCAAAGCCAACGGCGCTCTGAACAACGACAACGCCTATCCTTGGCTCATCAGCACCTTCATCCCTGTCGGTCTTAAAGGGCTGGTACTCGCCGCGTTAGCCGCCGCCATCATCTCTTCGTTGGCCTCTATGCTCAATTCCGCTTCCACCATCTACACCATGGACATTTACCGTCCATACATCGCCCCGAAGGTGAAAGAAAAGACGGGCAAAGATGTCAGTTTGGTGCTGGTAGGTCAAATTTCCGCCGGCGTTTTTCTCATCATCGCCTGCCTTGTTGCCCCGATGTTAGGCAGTGTGGGACAGATGTTTCAATACATCCAAGAATACACTGGTTTGGTGAGTCCGGGCATCTTGGCTCTGTTCTTGTTGGGTTTGTTCTGGAAGAAGACCACCAACAAGGGTGCCATCACAGGTGTGGTACTCTCCATTCCTATCGCGTTGGCACTCAAGTTCTTGCCCATCGATATGCCCTTCCTTGACCAGATGTTCTACACCTGCATCCTCACGATGGCCATCATCGTGTTGGTGAGTCTGCCGAACTGTCCTGGTGAGGATGACGTGAAAGGCATCGCGCTCACAGGCGACATGTTCCAGACGAAACGCGACTTCCATATCGCCGCTTACGCCATCCTGGTGCTCTTAGTGGTGATTTACGCAGTATTCTGGTAAAAATTTTCTTCTAAGACATTGAAAATAATAGATTTATGGCATATTTCTTAGGTATAGATTTAGGAAGTTCTTCCGTAAAAGTCACCCTTTTTAATGGAGAAAACGGTCAGGTGATGTCTTCCAGCCACGCCCCGCAAACGGAAGCCCCCATCCAGTCACCTCAACCGGGCTGGGCAGAGCAAAATCCCGATGATTGGTGGGCGTATCTGAAAACAGCTTTGCATCAAGTGCTAAGCACTTCCCATATTGATTCCGAAGAAATCAAGGCCATCGGCATCACCTATCAGATGCACGGTTTAGTGTTGGTTGACAAAGACTTACAAGTACTTCGTCCCGCGATTATCTGGTGCGACAGCCGCGCTATACCCTACGGAAACAAAGCCTTTGACGCGCTCGGCCACGAATATTGCCTCCAACATCTCCTCAACTCCCCTGGCAATTTCACCGCCGCGAAGTTGGCATGGGTGAAAGAAAACGAACCCGAAATTTTTGAACATATATATAAATATATGTTACCCGGCGACTATATCGCCATGCGCATGACTGGTGAAGTCAAAACCACCATCTCCGGACTTTCGGAAGGAATGTTTTGGGATTATGCAAACAACTGTATATCAAACGATTTAATGTCCCTTTTCGGGTTCTCAAAAGAGCTAGCTGCAGACCTTGTCCCTACCTTTGGTGAACAAGGTCGATTAACGGCCTCTGTTGCCAATGAATTGGGCTTGAAAGCGGGCACCCTCGTCTGTTATCGTGCGGGCGACCAACCCAATAACGCATTCTCCCTCAATGTGTTGAACCCTGGGGAAATCGCCGCAACGGCAGGTACTTCCGGGGTGGTCTATGGCATCAGCGACCAGATTCAGTCGGATTCCAAATCGCGCATCAACATGTTCGCGCACGTGAACCACACGGCCGCGCAACCGCGCATCGGCGTGATGCACTGCACCAACGGTGTGGGCATCCAAAACGCATGGATGAAACGACTCGTCGCCCCCGACAAAAGCTACGACCAGTTCAACGAGATGGCTGCTAACGTCCCGGTCGGCTCCGAAGGGGTCACCATTCTGCCCTTCGGCAATGGCGCAGAACGTATCTTGGAAAACCGTATCCTCGATGCTTCTATCCACGGCATCAACTTCAACCATCACAATGCCAACACCTTGGCACGTGCCACGCAGGAAGGCGTTGCCTTCTCTTTCTGCTACGGGATGTCTATCATGCAATCGGTGGCCATGGAGGTGAAAGTGATCCGCGCGGGCATGGCCAACATGTTCCTTAGCCCCGTATTCCGCACTACCCTAGCCTCCGTAACAAACGCAGTGATTGAACTTTACAATACAGACGGCTCGATAGGCGCTGCTGTGGGTGCCGCCCTGGGAAGCGGATTCTACAAAACTCCACAAGAAGCTTTTGGCTTCCTCCGCAAAATAGAAGTGGTGGAACCGGATCGGAACCACCACAACCAATATCTTGAAGCATATCGCCGTTGGGTCGAAACCCTGCAGCGAACACTCTCATAAACTTTTTAGTCAGCTAAACCATGAAAGATGTCTTTCACATCATCATGTAACTCGAAATAGACCTCATTGTTGGCCTCTTCCACCTTGGTTTGCGTCATGCTCTGTGAAGCAAAAATGTCGCTACGTTTGATGGCAGGCGTATTCACCATATTGATGAAAATATCATCACTATTATAGTCATCATTAGGTTGAGTTGCATTGATGGGGAACGGACTATCGCTGCCGAAATTGGAACGATTATCAACGGGCAAAGTGAAGGGTTCCGATTCAAAGGGAGAGGGAATCGGCTCTTCCGTCTTGTTCTGCATGACAATTACAGGCTCTTCTTCCATAACGGGTTGTTCAACTTGAGCCTTAGGTTCTTCTATGGGAGTCTTCACTTGAATATCCTCACCAATGTTAGGGGCTTCATCAATCGGAGTGTTGATGATTTGTTCTTTACCCGTGGAATCGATGATGATCTCTTCTTCCGCAGAAGTGTCGAAGTTGGTGACCACGAGGGAGAGTTTGAGTTTGTCGCCAAGAGACTCGTCCAAACCATGACCCCAAATGAGGTGCACATTCTCGGATTGCATCTCGTCGAAACGGTCTTGGAGGACTTCCAGCTCGCCCATGGTGATTTTCTTGGTAGAACCGTAAGTGACAAAGAAGAGGAGGTTTCTGGCATTGCTGATATCTGCATTCTCCAACAGCGGGCAGTTCAACACCTCGTCGAGCACCTGCTCAACACGGTTTTCGCCCTCTGCAGTGGCAATACCGAGCATAGCCTTGCCGCTGTCCTGCATGATGGTTTTCACATCGTTGAAATCGACATTCTGACCGTAGGTAACCGTGATGATCTCCGCAATACATTTCACCGCGTTTTTGAGAACATCATCCACCTGTGCGTAAGCCTCGTCGATGGCCAACGTGTTGTAATACTTCATCAGGTTTTGGTTGTTGACAATAATCAGAGAGTCAACGTATTTATTCATCTCTTCGATACCGGTTTTAGCGGCAGCGAGTCTGCGTTTTCCTTCGAATTTGAAAGGTTCGGTAACCACACCGACCGTAAGGATGCCCATCTCCTTGGCCACCTTAGCCACCACAGGAGACGCGCCGGTACCCGTGCCCTTGCCCATACCTGCCGCGATGAAAAGCATCTTGGTGTTCTCGCCGATAAACTTTCTGATTTCATCTTCTTTCTTAGAGGCATACTCATGTGCCACATCAGGATTGGCACCTGCGCCTAAACCGTTGCCTAACAGCAACTTTTCTTGAATCTTACAAGCATCAAGGTGACATTTGTCCGTGTTGCAGACCAGATAATCAACACCTTGGATGCCTTCTGCGTACATGTGTTGCACAGCATTGCTGCCGCCGCCACCCACGCCAATCACTTTAATGTCGGAGGTGTTTTCTTTAGCACTATAATCCGGCGTAAAATTAATCGCTTCAGTCATATCTTTTTTATTGTTACTTACAGGGTTAATGGTTGAATGGTTAATGGTTTAAGGTTTATAGTTTAGAGGTTAGGAGATTTGCTCGAACAATTTGATGATGGTGTTCTTGAAATTGTCGAGAATCTTGCCTCTGGGCTCCTTCTCTTCAGAAGTCTGGTTGTTGTTATTCCGACGAGAGTTCTCATTCTCAGTCATAGAACGTTCCTGAACATGCTCTTCATTCAGCGTAAGGTTTTTCGTCTCTTCCTCGATACCATATTTGAGCAAACCGAGCGCGGTGGAGAACTGAGGCTGCTTCAACTCGTTGGAGAGGGAGTCGGAGAAACCGATGCCCGGAAGACCGACGCGGGCGTTGAGACCCAAGTCGTATTGGCACAGTTCCACGAGGTGGCGCAACTTGGCACCGCCGCCGGTAAGTACCAGTCCAGCACCGTTTTGGAGCATCTTCATGCATCCGGAGTTCTCAAGTTCCTTTTTCACATAGCCCAGAATGTCGTTATGCACGCGACTGTAGATGATCTTCGCCAGCTGCTCGTCCGTGATTTTCAACGGCGTCTGCTGATGGGGACGCAGAATCGTGCTCACGCGGTTGGGATTGCTCTTGGAAGGAATACAGCTACCGTGGTTAATCTTGAGTTCCTCGGCAGTATCCTCCGGAATGTTGCAAACGTTGGCAATATCCTTCGTGATGACGGAACCTGCGAAAGGAATCACCTTGCAGAATTTGGGATGTCCGTTCTGGAAAATCACCATGTCCGTGGTGCCACCGCCGATGTCAATCAAAGCGACACCGCGTTGTTTCTCATCCTCTGTGAGACAGGAGAGTCCAGACGCGATAGGTTCAAGAATAAGTTCTTCTGCGGAGATATTCACATTGGAAATGCAAGTGTGTATTTTCTTGATTTCCTGATAATTGCCAGTAATCACCTGATAATAGCCCGTGATTTTGGAACCCAACTCACCCACGGGATCCTGAGACTCATGGCAGGTGCCGTCGGCGGAGTCCTCAATCACATATTTCTGCGGGATAATCGTGATGATTTCCTGATCCGGCGGAAGGGCTATGTTGTTGACATCCTGACGCATTTCGTCAAGTTCCTCCTGGCAAATCAGAGAGTTATGGTCTGAGCGCAGGATGTAGTGCTTGCAGTTGAGGGTGCGGATGTGACGCGCCGCAATACCGGCATAGACGCTCTGGATGCTATCCAAATGCGCATGGCTGGAAGCCACCTGCAGGGAGGTCTTGATGCTCTCCTGCGCCTTCAGAAGGTTTTGGATGAGGCCGAATTCCACTCCTTTGGAAACGGATTTCCCGTGACCGAGGATTTCAATCTTGCCTCTGTTGTTCAGGTAGCCGATGATAGTGGCCACTTTGGTGGTTCCGATATCGAGTCCGACAATGATGTCGCTCGCCATGTTATTGGGTTCGAAATTGGATGAGTAGCTTTTCTCCATAAGCGCAGGTTTATTTTCTTGTTGCTATTATTCTATTCTTGAACCGGGCGTCCAACTGGACGTAGGTGTTATATCCTTTATGCGAAAGTCCGTTCTCGTAAACGGTCTTCAAATTTTTCAACTTTTCGTCGGCATTGTCTATCGAGCCGAAAAGAATGGTCTGGCCGCCCACCGTCGTACTCAACTCCATGTCATTCTGACTGTTGAAGTAGATCTGAGGGAATTGGGCGCGGTAAAAGTCATTCGCATTGATCTTTTGGGTCAACGCCAATGCGTTCTGGAGCTTCTTAGGCGCTTTCTTGCCCACCGTGTAGCCTTCGGGGATGTTGCCGTTGACCACCATGAGGTAATCCTTCATCTTGGAGGTGAAAGGCACCACACCCCCCTGATCATCCACCAGATAGTGATCGCCATTGGGCGTAAACACGTGCATCACAATGTGTTTCAGCGTATAATCAATCACCAGTTTCTTGCCTGCAAAATGGACGAAGTTGACCGATTCGATGAACGGATTGGCATTGAGCAGACTGTTGATATCCCCAAGATCAATCTCCTTCACCTCTTTGCCCACCACTTCCAACCTTGCCTCCTTCAGCAATTGTTCAATGTCCGAGGGTGTCAAAATCACACTCTCGTTTTGGGTATGCGCCACCGCAGAAACACGTTCACAGCGTTGCTTCGGCATCCGTACAAATGCCAAAACAAGCACCACTAACAACGTGACGCTCAGCAAAATACGGACTATCGGTTTGGCATATTTCATACAAACTTGCACAATTACTTTTAATCTGACAAAATTAATAATAATACACCTTTTAATTTTGTCTTTTCACAAAAAAAATAAACACAAAAATGTTGAAATAATACCTCCCGGAAGAGACGCTTTTAGTCGTTTCTTTTATCCAATCCCCACAGCAATTTTTCCCTGATGGTGGAGTAAAAATGGGTGTTGTCGAAAAGGACGGTTTTGATGGTGAATTGCTCCTTGGTGATGAACAATTTGACGTTGTCGTTGAGGATGACACGTTGGGTATCCACACACAGCGAATACCGGCCGCCACGACCGTCAACGGCGATTTCCATGGTTTGCGTGGCGGGGATCACGAGCGGTCGCACACTCAACGAATGCGATGCAATCGGTGTGAGCACCACCACGTCGGTCTGCGGGTGCAAAATCGGACCGCCGCAACTCATCGAATAAGCCGTGGACCCTGTCGGGGTGGCCACGATCAACCCGTCGGCCCAATATGTGTTAATATGCTGATTACCAGCCGATACCGATACCGCGTTGATCGAATCGTTATCGGTGGCGCGAACCGTCACATCGTTGACCACGAAGTGCGTGTTCAATGGCAACGGCTCGCTGCCCTCAATGTGGAGCAGCGAGCGCGATTCCAAAGTATATTTTTTCTCTTGAAGCATACGGATGCATGCCTCGAAATTGTCTTTCTTGATGGCTGACAAAAAGCCGATGCGCCCAGTGTTGATGCCGACCAAAGGGATATTCAGGTCTCCAATGAGATTGGCGGCGTCGATAAACGAACCGTCGCCGCCAATGGAAACCATAAAATCCACTGTCCCAATCTGTTGCAGATCTTGATAAGATTCAAATCTCATCAAAGAACCATCTTCACAAGTGATGTTCTTGTGCAAGACCACCTTCCCGTCGTGGGACAGGATATAGGAAATCACCGCGTCAATGAGTGGCTGCGGTCCCGTGTAAGATCGGCTGTAGAGCGCGAAAGTGAGCATTATTTATACTCCTGAATTTCAATCTCTTTGTTCAAGATCATGTTGGCATTCATCGCCATAGCAGCCATCTCGTCTTCGCCAGGATAGACAGCCACAGGAGCGATCCATTCCACATATTTCTTGATACGGGCAACGACCGGTTTGCCGTAAGCGATACCGCCGGTGAGGATGATGGCATCCACCTTGCCTTTCAGCACGCAGGCATTCTCACCAATCTGCTTGGCCACTTGGTAGGCGAAAGCCTCTTCCAAAAGTTCTGCCTTGGGATCACCAGCGATAGCGGCTTTCTCCACAGCGTAAGCGTCGTTGCTGCCGAAGTAGCCCACATAACCGCCCTGACCAACAAGCATCTTCTGCATGTCTTTCTGAGTGTATTTACCGCTGAAACAAGCTTTTAAGAACTGATTCATCGGCAGGGAACCGGAACGCTCGGGAGAGAACGGACCTTCGCCGTCCAAAGCTTGGTTCACATCGATAACTTTGCCCTTTTCGTGTGCGCCCACGCTCACACCACCGCCCATGTGCGTGATGATGAGGTTCAGGTCCTCATATTTCTTGCCATTGTCCTTGGCATACATACGACCGATGGCCTTGTGGTTGAGGGCGTGGAAAATGGACTGACGCTCAAACATGGGGTGACCGGAGATGCGAGCGATCTCGTTCATTTCGTCAACCATCACAGGATCAGCAATATAAGCGCACTCTAAACCGATGTATTTGGCGATACTGTCGGCGATGAGACCACCGAGGTTGCAAGCGTGTTGTCCGCTATAACCCATCTTCAAGTGCTCCAACATCAAGTCATTGACTCTGTAAACACCTGATTTCAAAGGTTTCACCAAACCGCCGCGGCCCATCACGATGGAAATGTCATGCAAGTCGATGCCTTCAGCCTCCAAAGTGGAGGTGATGATGTTTTTGCGGAATTCGTATTGATCAGCAATCGTGTTGAATTGCGACAATTCTTCCGTAGAATGTTTGATATTCTTCAGAAATATTTGTTCATTGCCGTCGAAAATGGCAACTTTTGTGGAGGTTGCTCCAGGATTGATGGCGAGAATTTTCTTCATATTTTTATTATTAAGTGAAAAATTATTCGGTTTCGGGATAATCCAAAGGATTGGTGGAGACTTTCACCACATCGCTGTAGGAAAGTCCGGCACTGTTTTTCACGTACGCGCGCACATAATAAGCAGAGTCGGCAAGCGGCAACGTGAACGTAGCCGAGAAAGTATCGACCTCGGAATGGGTGCTGACAGTGACTTTGGTGGTGTACACATCGTTCATGTCGGGCGGGGTGAAAAGGCTGTAGCAAAAGCCTTGCTCCCGATAGTAGTCACAACCACCATTATCTGTAACCATCGCATTGACGGTCAACTGTTTATCTTTGTAAGAATAGGAGGTAATCTGAGATACCGCTGTGCCATATTTGGTACAAGCGCACAGCAGAATCGCCGCGCAAAAACAGAGTGCTGTAATTCTTTTTAAGTGTTTCATTCTATCTTAAAATTCAAGGTGGCAAATATACAAAAATTTTAGACGTAAGACGTGTGATGTGCGACGTAAGAACTTTGAAAGTTTTTTTCTCGCGTCTAACGTCTTACGTCATACGTCTAAAAAAAATGTATCTTTGCGGCTTAATAATTTTAAAACCTAAAACTATGGCATTAGCAATTAACAACGAAAATTTTGAAACCTTGGTGAAAGGCGACAAATTGGTCGTCATTGACTTTTGGGCAACTTGGTGCGGTCCTTGCAGAAGCATCGCTCCCATCGTGGAAGAAGTCGCTGCTGAATTCGAAGGCAAGGCTGTGGTCGGCAAGTGCGACACCGACGAGAACGGCGACATCGCCATGCAGTTCGGCATCATGAACATCCCCACCCTCGTTTTCCTCAAAAATGGTAACATCGTCGATCGTCACGTCGGCGTGATCAAGAAAGAGGAGCTGGTGGCGAAAATCAACCAACATCTGTAAACAATTAAAATTCAATAAAGTATGAGTATAGCTGGTATTATTTGTCTTGTCGGCGCACTCACCATTGTGCCGTTTATCATCTATTATGTGAAGGAAGCTAAAAACCACCCGAAAGGCCTCATTGCCGCGGCATTGAGTAACATGGGCGAGCGCTTCGGCTACTACATCATGAACGCCGTGCTGCTTCTCTTCTTGGTGTCAAAGTTCGGCCTTCCCGATGGCACGGCCGGCGTCATCTATTCCGTGTTCTATTTCGGAATTTATGTCTTGAGTTTGGTGGGCGGTATCATCGCCGACAGAACGCAAAATTACAACAAAACCATCCAATGGGGTTTGATCATCATGGCTATCGGCTATGTGGCAATGGCTATCCCGTTGTTCAGCAAGACCGCTGACGGCGCCATTTTGGACAGCGGTGCCGGTTGGGCCACCATCCTGACCATCACCTGTATGGCTCTGTTGTTCATCGCTTTCGGTAACGGTCTGTTCAAGGGCAACTTGCAGGCTATCGTCGGCAAACTGTACGACGAGTTCGAGGAAGAGGCCGCCAAGAAAGGTCCCGAGGCACTCGCTGAGGCTAAAAAGCGTCGTGACTCCGGTTTCCAGATCTTCTACGTCTTCATCAACATCGGTGGTTTCTTCGCACCGTTCATCGCCCCGTTCCTCCGCGAATGGTGGCTGAAAGCGCATCACCTTGTCTATAACGCTGATATGTCCGGCCTTTGTCACCAATTCCTCGCCAATGGTCAGGAAACTCAGAAATTCACGGAGACCATGGCCGCTGTGCTGCAACCCGGTTACAATTTCACCGACACGGCTGCTTTCTGCTCCGACTACATCACCGTTTTCAACCAAGGTGTCCACTTCTCATTCATCGCATCCGTCATTGCAATGGTCATTTCTTTGACAATCTTCATTGTCAACAAGTACAAATTCCCGCAACCCGCAAAGAAAGAGGCTGCTCAAGTGATCGAATACACTGCTGAAGAAAAACAAGCGATGGCTACGGAAATCAAACAACGTCTGTATGCCCTTTTCGCAGTGCTGGGTATCGCTATTTTCTTCTGGTTCTCATTCCACCAGAATGGCCAATCTCTGTCTGTGTTCGCTCGCGACTTCGTCAAGACCGATGCCATCGCTCCTGAAATCTGGCAGGCTTTGAACCCTTACTTCGTCATTGTCCTCACTCCGCTGATGATCATCTTCAACAAGAAAGTCACGATGTCCACCCCGCGCAAAATCGCCTTGGGTATGGCCATCGCCGGCAGTGCATACCTTTTCCTGATGGTTTTCTCCATCATTCAAAACTATCCTTCCGGCACGGAATTCCGCGCTATGGACATTGCCCAAATGGCAGCCGCCGGTCTTGCCAAAGCCGCTCCTTGGGTACTGCTTGTCACCTACTTCTTGTTGACTGTTGCTGAATTGTTCATCTCCCCGCTGGGTCTGTCATTCGTCTCCAAGGTGGCTCCTCGTCACATGGTGGGCTTGTGCCAGGGCTTGTGGCTCGGCGCTACCGCTATCGGTAACCTGATGATTTGGCTCGGACCGGTGATGTACAACGCTTGGCCGATCAAATACTGCTGGGCAGTCTTCGCAGCTGTCTGCTTCGTCTCCATGGCCGTCATGCTCGGCATGGTGAAATGGCTCGAAAGAGTGACGCAATAATCGAAACGTTACCTTATTTTATATATAGAGGCATGTCGAAAGGCATGCCTCTTTTGCTGTTGGCTGTTGGCTATTGGCTATTGGCAATGCTAACAGCTAAAAGCTAACAGCCAATAGCTAATAGCCGAATTTTTTGTATTTTTGCCATTCAATTATCGAAAAAACAGAAAGACAATGAAGAAAATATTAGGAATCGGGAATGCACTGGTTGACATTCTGGTGCATATTGACAATGACGACATCCTCAACCGTTTAGGTTTGCAAAAAGGCGGTATGGAAATGATTGACGCTCAGCGGAAACGCGAGATTTTGGAACTCATCGCGAAGATGCCGCAGACCATCGCCACCGGCGGCTCCACCTCCAACACCATCCACGGTCTGGCTCGACTGGGCGCAAAGGCCGGCTACATCGGCAAAGTGGGCAATGATGAGATGGGCCGACTCTTCCGCGAAGGCTGCACCCGCTTCGGCGTAATCCCTCATCTTATTGAATCAGAAGAAGATACGGGTGTCGCCATCACGTTCATCTCCCCCAATGCAGAACGCACTTTCGCCACCTACCTCGGTGCCGCCGCCACCATGCAGCCCGAACAAGTGGATGCGCAAATCTTTGATAATTACGACATTATCCATATCGAAGGCTACCTCATCTTTAACCACGACCTGATTCTCGAGGTTTGTAAGAAAGCCAAAGAACACGGATTACAGATTTCCATGGATATGGCCAGCTACAACCTGATAGAGAGCAACTTGGATTTCGTGACGATGCTGCTGCGCGACTATGTCGATATCATCTTCGCCAACGAGGAAGAGGCAAAAGCATTTACCGGCGTGGAACAAGTGGAAGCGCTTCACGCTCTGTCCGAATACTGTCCCATCGCCATTGTGAAGGTTGGCAAGGACGGTTCCTATATCAAGATGAACGGCGAGGAGACCGCCATCGAACCTGTGGATGCGCAACGCATAGACACCACCGGCGCAGGCGACATCTACGCATCTGGATTCCTCTACGGCTATATGAACGACTACGATGCCTTGAAATCTGGCAATCTAGCCTCCTATTTGTCCGCAAGATTGATCGAATATGTCGGTGCCAAATTGCCCGATGAAGAATGGGCAAAAATAAAAGAAGAGGAGCTTTAAGTTCCTCTTCTTTTTGATTATGAGCCACTTGTGAGACTTGAACTCGCGACCTACGCATTACGAATGCGTCGCTCTACCAACTGAGCTAAAGTGGCTGGTTTTGCGCGGCAAAAATACACTTTTTTTTTGATATTCAAAACAATCCAGGCATTTTTTTCTTTCAAGGCTGATAATCACTCTGATAGGCTTGGATTTTCCATCATCTTCTTCCATTTGATGTAACCCAACACGGCCACCACCACATACACAATGAAAAGCACTCCCGTGGGGTAAAGACCTTTCCAAAAGTAAAGGATGGTGGACACCACGTTGATCAAAATCCACAACACCCACTGTTCCAGATATTTCTGTGCCAACATCCACATCGCGATAATGCTGAGCGCGGTAGTAAATGAATCTCCGGCGGGCAACGGACTATCCGTAAACTGTTTCAGAATAAAATAGAGAATCGCCCAAAGCGCCATGGCTATGAGGACAAGCTTTGGGATGATTTTTTTCGGGGTATGCGTGATCACCAACTCTTCAGCAGGTGCGCTGTCGGCGGGCAAAGCCTTCCGACGTGAGCGCGACCACTTCAGCAAACCGTAGGTGTTTGCTCCGATGTAGTAGAGATAGACGGCAGCATCCGCATAGAATTTTCCATGATAAAAGATCACCACATAGAATAAGGACATCAGGATGCCCACTGGCCAAAGCCACACATTGGCTTTGTATTCCAAAAAAAGGTAGGTCAATCCGATGACCGCTCCGATGATTTCAATAATTAAATCTGCAGACATATTTGCTAAAATTCGGCGGCAAAAATAGGTTTTTTTCTTAATATTTCTTAAAACTGCAAAATCAAGATGGCATAATCAAAGAATTGTTATTTTTGCCGTTTCATTAATATGAAGAGGAAATTTTTAATATGGGTGTTTCTGCTGTTATCCTGTTGGGTGCAGCTGAAGGCGCAAAGTGGCGGGAATTACATCTACAACTTCCTGAATCTCAGCTATTCATCCAGAATAATGGGACTAGGAGGCAGTTTGATTTCCGTGCACGATGACGACCCTACGATCATGTTGTACAATCCCTCGTACTTGAGTGAGCGACAACATAATGCGATGTCCTTGAACTTCACTGACTATTTTACGAAGAGCACGGCCGTCGCCGCCTCTTATTCTTACACCTTCCCGAAGGCGGGTAGTTTCTCATTCGGCATTTATGGGTTGAATTATGGCTCCTTCTTGGGAACCGACGAGATGGGGAATGAGACCGGGAAATTTTCCGCCGGCGACTATGCACTCGTGGTTGGCTGGGGCCGCGAGCTCTCTCCGAACTTTTCCGTCGGCGCCAACCTCAAAACGGTCTTCAGTTTCTATGATTCCTACTATTCGGTTGGGATGGTCGCGGATTTGGCGGGAAGCTACTATAACAAAGACAAACAGCTGTCACTCACGTTGATGGCCAAGAATATCGGGTCGCCAATAAAATCTTACGCCCCGGGCAACTACGAACTGGTGCCCTTCGATTTGCAGTTTGCGATTTCCCAACGTTTGAAGCACATTCCCATCCGCTATCATATTTCGTTGCACTCGCTTTACCGTTGGAATATGAGTTACGTCGGACGCGACAACCCCTTCATCCCATCAGACGCCATCACAGGCGAGCCCCAATATCCGTCCAAAGTGGCGCAATTTGCCGATAACTTTTTCCGCCATTTCATCTTCGGACTGGAAATTGAACCCATCAAGTATTTCTCCATTCAACTGGCATACAACCACAACATTCATCAAGAAATGAAGGTAGTCTCGCGCAAATCAATGGCGGGATTCTCATATGGTTTTCAACTGAATATCAAAGGCATACGGGTCGGATTCTCCCGATTGCATTATGCAGTCGGCGCCACCCCGAACTGTTTCGATTTTGCCATCAATTTTGATGAACTGGCCAAAAATAGTAAAGAGAAAAAATCCAGAAAATTAGAACGAATTTCCACTGAATGAACATGAATATACCCTTTTCCCCTCCTCATATCGATGATGCCATTATCGCTGAAGTAGTGGCCGTGCTTCGCTCCGGTTGGATTACGACTGGTCCGAAAACGCGACAATTTGAGCAAATGATTACAGACTATGTTGGGATCCACGATGTCGTTTGTGTCAATTCCGCTTCTGCAGGATTAGAGCTTGCCCTGCGTTGGTTTGGCATCGGCGAAGGCGACGAAGTGATTGTACCCGCATACACTTATACCGCCACGGCGGAAGTGGTACTGCACTGTGGCGCGAGACCTGTCCTCGTGGATGTGAATGACGACTTCCTGATTGATCCTGAAAAAGTTCGCAAAGCGATTACGCCACGCACCAAAGCCATCCTCCCTGTGGATATCGTTGGATTGCCCTGTGACTACAAGGAACTATTTGAAATAGTGAACGATACGAACATTCAAAAAATGTTCCAACCTTCTAATGAGTTGCAAAAATCCTTAGGTCGTATCTTGATTCTGGCGGATGCCGCGCACTCTTTGGGCGCATCCTACCTCGGTCGGAAAATTGGTGCTTGGGCCGATATTACCGTCTTCTCTTTCCATGCGGTGAAGAATCTGACCACGGCGGAAGGCGGCGCTATCTGCCTTCATCTCCCTGATTCTTTCTACGAAAGACAGGGAACCTCATCTCAAGATATTAAAAACGAACTGAAAGTCAAATCGTTGCACGGACAATCCAAAGATGCATTTGCAAAAACGAAAGCCGGTGGTTGGCGTTACGATGTAGTCAATGCGGGCTATAAATGTAATATGACGGATGTCGCTGCTGCCATGGGTGTCGTGGAGCTCGCTCGTTACGACGAGATGATTCTACCGCGCCGCAAACAGATTTTTGACGCTTATAATCAGGCTTTTGCAAACGATAAACGGTTCCGCGTGCCTACCTACGAAAACGCAGAGAAGACCTCTTCCTATCACGTATATACATTACGCATAAACCAGATTTCAGAAACAGATCGAGACAACATCATTCAGAAATTGGCAGACCAAGGCATTGCCACCAATGTGCATTTTATACCATTGCCCATGCTTACGGTATATAAATCACTGAATTATAAGATAGAAGACTATCCGAATGCCTACCGGCAGTATGCCTGCGAGATCAGTTTGCCCGTCTATTATGACCTGACCGACGAACAGGTGCAAACGGTTATTCGTGCGATGAAAGAGGCCGTTTCTGAAATTCGCCCACTATAGGTCGTACCATTCAGGATGAGCGTGCGGTTTGTCCTCCAGATTGAATTGGCCCTTTCTATATCCTTGTAAACCATAGTATTGCGCCTGGATTTCCGCCAAATCCTTCTCATAATCGCCCGTCGGGTGGAAGATGGACATGATACCGCAAGTGCGCGTATTGTAATCGATGTAGCCCAAGCTGATTGGCACACCCGCTTCCATCGCAATCTGGTAAAATCCGCGTTTCCACTTGTCCGTACGCTTGCGTGTGCCTTCTGGACAGATAATCAATGTGATACGCTCCCTCTCTTTAATGATGTTGGCAGCATACGACACAAAATTGCGGACATGCTTCCTATCCACAGGAATGCCGCCTAACTTCTTCAGTAACAGATTCAACGGAAAAAAGAAAAACTCCTTTTTGATGATGGTGTTGGCGTGCAGATCGTAATACTGCATGGCGGCCAACCCGATGACAAAATCCATAATGGAAGTGTGGGGAGCCATCATCAACACGCTTTTAGGAACCGTTCCATTCGGATCGGGATATTGAATCGGTTTCAGACGATAGATATATTTGAAAAGAAAGGTGCTAAGCATGATTTAAACTTTTGATTATGAATTGATTATTGATATACTTACCTTCGATTTGACAACCACAACGCAACGCACGATTGTCGGGTAGATGACCCGCAGGAACATTGAAAATCAATGGAATATCCAGTTCGCGACAATGGTCAGCGACAATTTCCTCCGCTGTCTTGCCAAACGGAATGGTATTGTCGTGCATGTCGCTAAGATGTCCGACCAGTAAAGCCTTGATATTCGAGAATTTACCACTGCGTTTCAGGTTGAGCACCATACGATCGATATGGTACAGATATTCGTCTAAATCCTCGATAAACAGCACTTTACCATCGGTAGATATGTCCGACGGAGAACCCATAAGCGAATAGAGCATGGAGAGG
This sequence comes from uncultured Bacteroidales bacterium, assembly GCA_900317715.1. Classification (GTDB taxonomy): domain Bacteria; phylum Bacteroidota; class Bacteroidia; order Bacteroidales; family WCHB1-69; genus F23-D06. Next base: position 17,473 of record ONHS01000021.1, read on the forward strand.
TTGCCCCCGACCAGCGTGCCCGAAAATTCCGCAAGACGTGACAGCGGATGCGATGGAATCTCGTAAAGGAGTTCCTTTCCGGTAATGGCATGCAGAAAAGACTGTACAGCAGCACTTTCCATAGTCTCCGCCGTGACGTTGATCGGCATCGTAGTGTGCAGCGTAGCGATCTGCTCATGACGATGAAGATGACTGTGGAACACCGTAATGTCGCTGTAGCCGCAAATCCATTTGGGCTGCTTTCTGAAGTGGGTGAAGTCCAACTTATCGATGATGCGGGCGGAACCATAGCCGCCACGGACACACCAAATGGCCTTCACGTTCTCATCATCCAACAAATCCTGGAAATAGCCCGCACGCAGCTCGTCATTGCCCGCAAATTGATGCTCCTGGGCAAACAGTCTTTCATCATAAAAAACGTTAAAACCACATTTTTTCAGAAAAGACTCAGCAGGATGAATCTCCGCACGGGAAATTTTGCGGGCGGGAGCAGCCAAGGCTACCATATCACCAGAATTCAAATAGGGCGGTACTATCATAGTGGAATATTATGTTCGTTGAGAATTTGCAAAGTCATATCTCTCAGTGTTTTACGATCTTTCATATTGTTGTAGTAGCGTCTCTTGTGACGAGCGACTTTGCCGTTCTTGAAGATTTTTCCGGTCACCCCTTCATACTTAGGGTCAATGGCGGCGGTGAGCATCGTGGCAGCCCCCTGCTCGGGTGTATTGATGAGGGGACGGAAAATCCAATCGCAAAGCTTGTCCACCACCTTGTTGTCCATGCGTATAATGTTGGTACTAACAATGAAAGGGTCGGAGACATTGAAACATATACCCTCCTCTTTCCACGCTTCAGAGGCATCCAACATGAAGTAGTAGAGACCCAACTTGGAACTGCCATACGCAGTGAAACGGTTGTAGTCGTGCTGCGTTTTGGGGGCAAAGAGGTCCGGCGTGATCTTGCCAAGAAAATAGGAAAGCGAAATCATACTGACAATGCGCGTTCCTTGACCCATAATCGGATGAAGCAGATTCGTTAACGTAAAGTGACCCAGATAATTGACAGCCATTGTGTATTCGTAGTTATCTGCACTGACTTTCGCATGACTGGGCAAAACGCCAGCATTGTTGAGCAACACCTGTAACGAAGAAAAACGACTTTTCACCTCATCCGCGAAGCGAACAATGTCAGATAAACTCCCAAGGTCCAGACGCATCAAATGGAATGTCCCCCCTGTTTCTTTCTGGATCTCCTCCATAACAGGCTGTGCCACAACGGTATCTATACAAGCCATGATCACCTCGTAACCCGCCTTGGCTAATTCACGCACGTGAATGCGACCCATACCTCCGTCAGCACCCGTCACCAAAGCAACTCCCTTATGGCTGCTATCACTCATGTTTAAGATTTTTTAACCGTAAAATGCGATTAATTATCCATACAGGTCATCGTATGGTAAACAACAACACCCGTATCCATCGTAAGGACCTGATTGATGTTAAAATCTTCGCATTTACCACGTGTGTTATTATATACGGTATCCACTCTGTCCGTCCTAATGATGGAATCATTTTGAACGATCTTGTTGGTTGATACGCACTTACATTCTTTCATGCCGCAGCTGTTCAACAGCAGCAATCCGAAAATAACCCCTAATGTGCAAACTAATTTTTTCATTTTATTCGGTTTTTATTGTTTTGCGGAATATGCCAAAGCGTATAATTTGATTTGCTTAATCATGGAAGCCAGACCGTTGGAACGGGTTGGAGAGAGGTGGTTTTTGAGTCCGATAGCATCAATATAGGAGAGGTCGTTGTCGAGAATTTCTTGAGGAGTATGACCAGAAAGCACTCTAATCAGCAGATTCACAATGCCTTTCGTGATAATAGCATCGCTGTCGGCAGTGAAGAAAAGTTTACCCTCTTTCATTTCAGGATGCAGCCAAACCTGCGATTGACATCCGCTGATAAGGAACTCGTCCTTCTTAAACTGCGGATCGATCATCGGCAATTCCTTGCCTAACTCAATAATATAATTGTATTTGTCCATCCAGTCGTCGAACATTTCGAACTCCTGAATGAGGGCTTCTTCGGTTTCTTTCATCGTTTCCATAACGCTATCCTTCTTTAATTGAAATAGTTACGTTTAATACATTTTGAGTCGCAAAAATACAAAAAAAAGTAGAGACGCGCCATGGCACGTCTCTACTGATGATATAATTGTATCAATCCTTATTTCTGCATCGTCACCGGGTGCATGTCGGCACGGGTGTAGATTTCAGGTTTGAAGTACTTCTTCATGAACTCGATCATGTCCTTCTTGGTGATGGAGTTGACCATTGCCTCGTATTCGGAAGGGTTAACCAACGGCTCGTCTTGGACAACCTTGTTGCTGATATAGCTCAACCAGAAACGGTTCGTCTGGATGTTCTTGGCACGTGTGCTCAACATCTGCTTTTTCACTAAATCCATCGTCTTACTGTCGGGTCCTTTCTTCTTGAAGTCGTTGAGGATTTTCAGGCTGGCATCGGCCAACTTGTCGGTCTTCACAGGATCACAACCCAGGAGAATCAACAGAGAGAGTTCGGGTTTCGGCAACTTGCTGGCACCCATCTGTACCATAGGAGAATAGACATCGCCCATTTTCTCACGCACGATGCGGACAAATTGGATGTCCAATGCCTCGCCAATCATGTCGGCGATAATGCTGTTCTTGTAGCTCCATTCAATAGGATTGGTGATGTACATACCCATATAACCCTGTTGCTCAGAACCTGCATAGACGGTTTGCGTAGTGGCTTTGTCGGGACGCGGTTTCAGCACACTGAGATTGTAATTTTCTTTCTTACTACCAGTCTGCATAGAGCCGAGATAAAGTTCCACAAATTCTTTCATCTGCTTCTCATCGTAATTACCCACGAAGAAGAAGGTGAAGTCAGCGGGATTAGCAAAACGTTCTTTATAGATCTGGACAGCACGGTCGAAATTAACTTGGTTCAGATATTCGTCATCCATGGAGAAAACTTGTTTCATATATGGATCGTGATTCATGGCAGCATCAATGAGCTGTCCTAAATACTTGTACATCGGTTGAGTGGTGAGCATTTTGATTTGCTCTTTAGTCTCTTGCATCACAAGGTCAAAAGCGTTCGGGTCAATTCGCGGATTGGTGAAGAAGGCATTGAGGTACTGGAAGAAGAATTCCAAATCTTTGGGGGAGGAAGAGCCAGAGAAGCTCTCGGTCAGCAGGCCGATTTCAGGAGAAATGCCCGCGTTTTTACCTTTCATCTTCTTCATCAAGGAATTGTAGTCCAGACCAGCGATACCGCCACGGTCAATGATGTCAGCGGCGAAATCAGCGGATGCAAGATCTTTCACCGGATAGAGGCTCTTACCGCCCTTACTGCTGGCGCTGAAGAGGATTTCATCGTTCTTATAGTCAGTTTTCTTCAAATAAATCGTGATACCGTTGGAGAGTGTCCATTTTTCAGCACCCACAGCGTCGATTTTCTCCACAGAAGTGATTTTGCCGGGTTTCAAGTTCTCTTTCTCCAGAATTTCTTGATCTTTATAGGTATCCACGTAAGGTTGAACGTTAGCTAATGATTTGTCTTTCAAAATGCTGAGGATTTCATCTTTGGTAGGAACGCTCACACCCTCTTTGTCGGGAGCAGTGACAATAGCCACCATATTGTCTTCGGTGACCCAATTCTTGGCCAATGCGTTAATCTCTTCCAAAGTGATGCCCTCGATGAGCTTCTTAGCGTATGTATTTTCACGTTTTGCGCCCGGAATGGGGTCTTGGCGCAGGAAGTTGTTGATATATTGGACGGCAAAACGAGCGGATTCGGTCTTTTCAGCCTCCTTGGCAGCTTTGTCGTAGCGTTCTAACAGTTCCTCTTTCGCACGGTCAAGTTCGGTTTGCAGGAAACCGTATTTCAGCACGCGGTAGTCCTCTTGGAGGAGTACGCGCAGGGCGTCGGGAATGTGGTTCTCCTTGGCCATAGCTTGTGCAGCGTATGCGTCAGTGTTGCCGATAAAGTCACCATAACCAGCGCTGGCACCGATGAACGGGCATTTCGGGTCTTGGGTCATCTCTTCGAAACGAGCGTCAAACATGGCGTTGTAGAGGTCGATGCAGAGTTGCTGGCGGAAGTCACCGATGGTCTTCATCGGGGCGTGCTTGTGCTTGCGGATGAGTTCCACTTGGCTACCCGTGGCCTCTTTGTCGGTGCAGACTGCCACGAGCGGTTCCTGGTTGGCACCGATGCCGTAAATCTCTTTCTTACGAGGATTCTGTTTGGCGGGAATATTACCGAACATCGTTTTGATCTTGGCTTCCACCTCTTTCACGTCAATATCACCCACCACGATCACAGCTTGCAAATCTGGACGGTACCAATCTTTGTAAAAATCTTTAATAACTTGATAATCAAAAGTTTGAAGAATATCTAACTTACCGATAGGCATACGATCAGCATAACGGGAATCTTTCATCAGAACTGGCCAATACTCTTTGCGCATACGGTCGTCGGCACCGAGGCCAAGGCGGTATTCTTCGATGATGACACCGCGTTCCTCATCAATTTCCTTGTTGTCGTAAAGCAGACCAGCGGCCCAGCCACGAAGGATCTTGAGACCAAGGTCGATATTGCCGGGATCGTCCGTCGGCATGGGAATCATATAAACGGTCTCGTCGAAACTGGTGTAAGCGTTAAGGTCAGCACCAAACACGACACCCTTGCTACGCAAGTGATCCACCACGCTGTTGCTCGGGAAGCCTTCGATACCGTTGAAAGCCATGTGCTCTGTGAAGTGCGCCAAACCTTGTTGATTGTCGTTCTCCTGGTTGGAGCCGGCATTCACGGCGAGACGGAACTCCACACGATCCTTCGGGTAAGTGTTGCGACGGATGTAATAGGTCAAACCGTTGTCCAGCTTACCAATCGTTACATTGGGATCCGCTTTGATAGGATCATTCAGATTCAGGTCTTTCTGCGCAAATACTACCACTGCACAGAAGACAGCCATCAGAAACAAAAAAACTTTTTTCATAAGATACTTTTTTATTTAACGAAAATTCTAAGCCTTAGATGCAAAAAAAACGATATTATTACAGGGTAATCTGTTTTTTTTATCGGCGGCAAAAATACGAAAAAAAATGTACTTTTGCGAAATTTTTTTGTAAGGTATGTTTAGTCTTTATATTAAAGAACTTAAGGCTTTTTTGAGCTCCATAATCGGGTATATTTTCATTGGAGTTTTCCTAATTGTTTCCGGATTGTTCATCTGGGTTTTTCCAAATGTGAACAACGTGATGGAGTCGGGTCTGGCGGACTTGCAAGGCTTGTTCAGCCTCTCCCAGTTCCTTTTCCTCTTCTTGGTGCCAGCCATCACCATGCGCTCGTTCGCTGAAGAAAAACGTACCGGCACCATGGATTTCCTCCTTACCCTTCCCCTGACCGATATGCAGATTGTTTGGGCTAAGTTCTTGGCATGCTTGACGTTACTGGTTATCGCCTTGCTTCCTACGCTCGTCTATGTCATCACCGTCTATTGGATCGGAAATCCCGTGGGCAACATCGACATGGGCAGCACCTGGGGTTCCTACCTCGGTTTGCTCTTCCTTGGCGCTGCATTCATTGCCATCGGACTTTTCTCTTCCAGCATCACCAACAACCAGATTGTGGCGTTCATCATCGCCGCTCTACTCTGCTTCATCCTCTCCTTCGGCTTCGCCTTCATCTACTCCTTCGATGCCCTCGGCAATTTCGGCTACTACCTGAAAACCCTTGGCATTGAACATCACTATGCCTCTATCAGCCAAGGCGTTATCGACACCCGCGACGTCATCTACTTCTGTAGTGTGATCTTTATTTTCCTCTATTCCACCCGTTTAGTATTATTGAGTCGCAAATGGTAAAATCGAGCATTATGAGCAAAAACACCAATATACAGAGCAAACAATTCAAAAGACGCACCCTTTTAGGACTTTTGGCCGTTATTGCCATTATCGTGGTGGTGAACATATTGTCCTCTTTCTTCTTTTATCGTATTGATTTGACGAAAGATAAGCGTCATTCACTATCCAAGAGCACCATTGAGATGCTGAAAAATCTGGAAGACAGGGTGTATTATCGGGTTTATCTGAAAGGGAAAGATCAGCCTGCTGATTATCAGTTGTTTGCAAAGCAGGTGGAACAGATGTTGCAGACGTTCCGCAGCTATTCCAAAAATGTCTATTTCGAATTCATCGACCCCATCGAGGGCAAGACGAATGAAGAGTTGAACTCCATATTGGGCGAATTTGTGAAAAAGGGACTGGAACCCATCCCCATCAGTCGTGAGGATGCCGGCGGTTACTCCACACACGTCGTGATTCCCGGCGCCATCGTCTCCTACCGCAACCAGGAATATCCCGCCAAAGTGGTGGTCGCCGACCCCTCGGGCAACAGCGACTGGGTGAAATACTCCAACGAAGAGCTGGAATACAATCTGGTGATGCCGATCCGCCGTTTGTTGAAGACCGAGAAACCGAAGGTGGCCTACCTGGATGGCCATGGGGAGCTGGATTTCTGGAGTACCTGCTGGACAGCCATGCAATTACAACGTTTTTACAATGTCAGCCGCATCACCCTGGACGGCAAAGTCAACGCCCTGCGCAATATCTCGGTAGATGATACGGTGTCGGCCAATTTGGTGCTCGGGGACAACAAATACGATGTGTTGATCGTGGCGCAACCGACCCAACCGTTCCGCGAATACGACAAGTACATCATCGACCAGTTTATCATGCGCGGCGGCAAGGTGCTGTGGCTCATCGACAACACCACGGCCTCTTTGGACAGCTTGCAACACGCAGGCGAGTTCTTCGCCACGCCTCGTGCGCTTTATATCAACGATCTGTTCTTCACCTACGGGGTGCGCATCAACACCGACCTGATCCAGGATTTGAGCTGTATGCCTGTACCTCAGCAGGTGAGCGTCATTGGCGACCAACCCCAATACAAATTCATGGCTTTCCCGTACAGTCTTGACATTGTGAACTTTGGCAATCACCCCATTGTTCGTAACCTCAAGGATATCAAGTCTGATTTTGCGGGAAGTATCGATTTGGTGGGCAACAATGCCGATTTGACGAAGACCGTGTTGATGACCACCTCTGAACGCACAAAAGTGGTGCCCACCCCTTCCATTGTGACTTTGAAAGTGGGTATGGTGAAACCGAACTTGCAGGAATACTCCAATCGAAACGTACCTATCGCTGTGTTGGTGGAAGGAAACTTCCAATCGGCGTTCAAGGGCATCCTGCCCATTGAATTCGACACCATCAAAGAACTGGATTTCCGCGACCAAAGCGTCTATACACGCCAGATTTTCGTTTCCGACGGCGATATTATCCGCAACCCGTTCGACAGCAAACGCAACCAGCCCTACCCTGCCGGTTTCGACATCTATACGCGCCAAACCTTCGACAACACACAGTTTATCGTCAACTGTGTCAATTACTTGTGCGCAGATGACGACCTCTTGCAGTTACGCGCCAAAAACTTCAAAATCGGATCGCTCAACAACGAGAAAAACCGCAACCACAAAGTGCTCATCGCCGCCCTCAACATCGGCATCCCGCTCCTGCTCATCGCCCTCATGGGAACGGTGCTGATCATCACGCGGAAGGTGAAGTTCTCGAAGAAAAGTTAAGGCAATAATTCATAATTCATAATGCATAATTCATAATGCATAATTCATAATGCATAATCAAGGCTAACAGCCAAAGGCCAACTACTAACTACTAACTGCTAACTACTAACTTTTCCAGTACTTTTCCATCTCCTCCAACGATTTTCCGTTGGTTTCGGGGACGAGTTTCCAGATGAAAATGGCGGCGAGGACGCCCATCAGACCATAAATCCAATAAGAGAAGCCGTGATTGAATGTTGCGGTGAGGGTTTCGTTTTTGTCGAGCATCGGGAAGGTCCAGGAGACTAAGAAGTTGGAAATCCATTGGGAAGCCACGGCGATGCTCATCACCATCGAACGGATGGAGTTCGGGAAGATTTCAGAGAGCAGCACCCAGCAGACAGGTCCCCACGACATGGCAAAGCCAGCCGTATAGACCAACATGCAGACGAGGGAGCCCACACCCACATGATGCGTGTAGAAAGTGGTGCCGAGGATGAACATGGAGAGTGCCATCACCAAAGCCCCCACAATCATCAGCGGGCGACGACCGAACTTATCGACCGTGAGGATGGCGAGAACAGTGAAGGTAAGGTTTACCGCACCCACGATAACCTGCTGTAACAGAGCTGTATCTGTTCCGGCACCCATCGTCTTGAAGATTTCCGGCGCATAGTAGAGCACCACATTGATGCCGATAAACTGCTGCAAGGAGGCCAACAACACACCCACCATGATGATGGCGGCCCCATACGCGCGAATCGCATACAACAGGCAAATCAAAAAACTCACCAACAGAGATATTTCCAACGCGCTGCTCACGCCGCAGATTTTCAAAATCACGAAGCAGATCACGAAAAAGACAGCCCACGTGAGCATCGAAAGATAGTACGGGCGCATGGAAGGCGTTTTTTCCGCCAAACTTTCCCGAATCGCAGCCACTTCGTTTTCCGCGTTTTCGCCCATCGTTTTCCGCAAAACATGCAAGGCTTTCTCCTCGCGACCGCGCATGACGAGATAACGCGGGGTTTCAGGCACAAACATCAAAGCGACCAAGAAGATGCCCGCCGGGATGATTTCCGAAGCGAACATCTGACGCCAGCCGATGGTATGCAGCCATGTGGCATCGCCGCGTCGAGCGATATTGTAGTTCACGAAATAGATAATCAACATGCCGAGGATGATGGCGAATTGGTTGAGGGAGACCAACGTGCCGCGTTTATCCGCTGGGGCGATTTCTGCGATGTACATCGGCGAAACCATGGAGGCGATACCCACGCCTATGCCGCCACTGATGCGGTAATAGACAAAATGGTAAATAAAGGTATGGTCGCCCTCGCCCGGCATTCCCCAGAAGATCTCCGGCCACGCGGAGCGTATGGCAGAAAGCAGGAACAGGACAGCGGCGATCATCAGTGTGGGTTTACGACCCAGCTTCTGGGATAGCCAACCCGCCAGAAAACCGCCGATAATGCAGCCTATCAGGGCACTGCTCACCACAAAGCCCTCCAAGGCATTCGCCTGCGCCACAGGCAACTGCTGCGGCTCAATAAAGAACACCCGCAACGACTCCACCGTCCCGGAAATCACCGCCGTGTCATAACCAAACAACAAGCCGCCCATGGTGGCAACTAAGGTCAACGCTATAATGTAAAACCTGTTTCTTTTCATATCATGATATTTTAAGCCGCAAAGATAACAAAAAAATGCTTTTGGCAGTTAGCAGTTAGCAGTTAGCAGTTAGTAGTTAGCAGTTGGCTGTTGCCTTTTGCCTATTGCCTATTGCCTTAACAAAAAAAGTCCGCTACCTTTTCGGCAGCGGACTTTTTTATCAGTAATACTAAACGTACTGTTATTCTTCGTTCACTTTCACGCAGCGGACGCTGTACTTGTTTGCTTCGGGAGCACCGGAAGGAGTTCCGTTGTCGCAGTTGTAGTTGATCTCGAAGATCACGCCAGTGCCAGCCACATCAGAGCTTGAGCTGGTCCAGAAGCCTGCGAATGTCAGATGTTTCTGGAACTGATCAGCGGAAGCGTTGTAGAAACCAGGAGCCATAGCGCTGAAGCCAGTCTCGTTAGTGCCGACATATTCAGGAAGCCAACCCGTGGTAGCTTTCAAATTCTCAACACTACCGGCAACAGCCATCATTGCATTGTACTGAGCCAAAGTGGGAACAGCCCAACCTTCAGGACAGATGCCTTGGATAGGCGCATTCTCAGGAGAGGTAGCTCTCATCGGCGGGAAAACGTCAGCCAAAGAATAGAGCATGCCGAAATCGGCGTTTTCAGCGTCCTCATCATAGTAAACTGCATTAGCAGCGCTCATTTTGAGGTTTTCAGCCATCCAGCAGTCGCAACCGATACGAACCGTTGTGTAGGAGTTGTTTTCAGCATCTTCTGCAATGAGACCTTCACCGCAAACCGGGAATTGGACGGTCACCAGCTGAGTGTCAGTGGTGATAACACCGCATACCACATCGACCACGTTCCAAACCACCTTGTAAGGAGTTTCGCTCGGAGCGAGGTCCTTTTCCTGATCCTCAGCTACATAAACAGTATCCACTTCGGTTTCAGGCAACTCAGGAGCTTTAAGACTGTCAATGTTGAAGGTGCACTCACCATAAGGAAGGGTGATAGTCACAGCCTCGAACTGTTCTTCATAAGAAGGGAATTCTTTCTTGGAGACAATGAACACATCGTTACAAGGAACGAATTCATCGCAACCCTCGGGTTTAATTAAATAACGGTAACTGGCCGTGTTGACCGTGTCGAATTGTGAAGCATGAATCAACACATTATAGGAGCCAGCACCGTGGCTGGGACCATGGGAAATGACATTCCGCCATTCATTGTCGTTATATTTTCTTTGCCATTGGATAGTGCCGGACACTTGAGTATTCGCATAAAGAGTGGTTGAATAAGTATTGTTGGGACACACTGTGGTATCATTTCTGCCAATAGTACCGGGGTCGAAGGAAATGGCTTCATCAACCGTAACGCCATCGGTCGTGTCAGCCAGTTTACACACATTGTCAATAGCCACACCATAGAAATCACCAGTTTCAGTAGGAGTATAAGTCAAACCATTAGCATCTGAAATCACTGCATTATCGCCATCCAACCATTGATAGCTGTAGTTGCTACTACCACCAGTAGCTTCCGCCATAATGAGCGTAGTTCCATTGCAATTAGCGTTTGAAGAAATCGTACCAACTGCCAGCGGAGTGTAAACGGTGAGGTTGGCAATTGTAATATTATCGTTTCCAGTTTCAACAACGCTACCGAGAACCTCGATGTTGGCCACGCTACCCGTAGCATTGGTGATTTTTCCTGTTAGCACAAATTGGCTGTTTGCCTCATCGTAAGTGACACCATAGTTACTGGCAAAGATACCAACAGGAGCATCAATAAATGCGAGAATAGTGACGTCTTCTGTAGGATCAAGGGATCCGGTTATTTCGACATCCAAAGGAATACGGAAATCCACGCCAGAGCAAACGTTTGCTTCAACAGGTTCAATTGCCACAGATCCATCAATTTCGTAGGAGTAGGTCACGATTACTACGCCATTAGCGCCTGCGCCACCATTGCGTTCGATGTTATTACCAACCACACGAACGCTATAACCTTGTGCGCTTTATTATCGGTGTGGCCGCCCATGCCTGCGATACCGGCAGGACCTTCAGCATAGCCGCCGTCGCCACTATGGGTCGATAACGTACCATAGCTGCCGTTTGAACCATTACCGCCAGCAGTTGCATTTGCTTGGGGGATACAATCAGCAACTTGTCCGCCTAATGCACCATCAAAGTTGTAATAGTTTGGATAGCGGTTTACAGTGTTTTTCTTTACCGGCACAACGGTTTTACCACCGGCAGCCTTAAGAATGATACCATTAGAACCTGACACGGAGGAGAGATCGCCATCAACATTGGTTGAGCCTCCTTCGCTGGCTGTGCTTGTACCACCTTTACCAACGTGAATAGTGTAGCTGGTTTCTTGTGGGTTGGCAACTTCGAGGTAAGCGTATGCACCGCCACCGCCACCGCCGCTGGCAGCTTCACCACCTTGGTGGTCATAAACATAACCACCGGCACCGCCGGCACCAATAGCCTCAAAACGAATGTTGGTCACCGTGATGGGAATTCCATCCAGTTCGGTAGGCACCGTCCAGGTGTAGTCACCATTGCCATTCTGCACCTTGAACACCTCTGTCTTGTTGACAGCCGTCTGCGCAGAAAGGCTTCCTACGAATGCGAAAAGGCAGAAAAGTACCGCCAAACCGCAAATCTTAAATAAATCCTTTTTCATAATAAACGTTTATAAATTATTTTTAATTATTTGGTATTCAATTAGTTATATTGTTTAGTTAGACATTCTTAGCTTGCAAAATACTTCAATCGACAAAAATAGTATTTTTTTTGAATCATTCTTCTACACTATCAAAAATAATGAACATGCCGAGTTTCATTAGTTTGAAATCCACTCCATTCATTATATATACGAATGGGGTCGTAAAATGTTACGTGATTTGTATTGATAAATTGTGTATTTTTGCACGCTTAAAAAATGTTAAAACGATGAATGAACATCTGTCTCCGTCAATAGCGCCTCGCAGCAAGAAATCACGCGCCCGTTACAGGGTGGCGGTGATCGGCAGCGGCAGTTGGGCGACCGCTATTGTGAAGATTATCTCGGTCAACTTGGAGCACATCCACTGGTGGGTTCGCCAGGAGGAAATCGCCGAAAGCATTATCAAATACGGACATAACCCCAAATACTTGAGCTCCGTCTTCGTCAACCCCGAAGACGTGAAAGTGAGCACCGATATCAAGAGTACAGTCTCCCGCGCAGATTATGTGATTATCGTCACGCCATCAGCCTACCTGCACAAGACCCTCGAACCGCTCAAACGTTCACAACTTTCCAAAAAGAAGATCATCCTCGCCGTCAAGGGCATTGTGCCGGAGACCATGCAACTCATCAGCGACTACATGCAGTCGCAGTTCAAAGTGCCTCTGGATCAGTTATGTATCATCAGTGGACCGTCGCATGCGGAAGAAATCGCACAGGAGAAATTCACCTTCCTGACCGCCGCTTCCACGAATCAAGAACTTGCGGAAACGGTGGCGAAGTTCTTCACCACGCGCTACTGCCGCACCTCCGTCTCCAGCGACGTGATGGGCGCGGAACTCTCCATTGTCCTCAAAAACATCTATGCGCTTGGCGCCGGCATCTACAGTGGTCTTGGTTATGGCGACAACTTCATTGCCGCCTATGTGGCCAACTGTCTGAAGGAGATGAAGTACTTTGTATCAGAGGTTTACCCTAACGAAAACCGCCATATTTCCGATTCCGTCTATCTCGGCGACCTTCTCGTGACCGCCTACTCCACTTTCAGCCGCAACCGCCTCTTCGGCATTATGATCGGCCACGGTTTGTCGGTACGCGTGTCGTTGTTGGAGCTGCGCATGGTGTCTGAAGGCTACACCGCCTGTCGCTGCGTGCACGAAATCAACAAGAAAATCGGAGCTGAAATCCCGATTGTGGAGACTATCTACGGCATTTTGTACGAAAACAACAACGTCTCCTCTGAAATGCAGCGCATCGCCGAACATTTTGTATAATGATTCGTTACCTCAAACATTCCGAGATCGATTCCGAAAAATGGAACCAGACTGTGCGTAATAGTCTGTCTCCTAACGTATTGGCAGAATACGAGTTGTTAGATCTGCTCACGGGTGACGACACCTGGCATGCACTCGTCAATGACGACTACCAGGCCGTGATGCCGCTCCCGACCCGCCAAAAAGGAGTGTTAAAATATGTTTACACACCGTTCTTTCTGCCGCAGATGGGCATCTTCTATCGACAAGATATCCGAATGTCGGTTTATGTCCACTTTCTTGAAGAGATCTCCAAGCATTATGTGCTGGCCGATGTGCTCATGAACGAACAAAATGCTCAGGATATTGATGAAGAATTCCCGCCTCATTTTGTCTCCTACACATTGTCGATGCATCTACCTTACAATGAGCTATATAGCCAATTCCACGAGAACACGAAGCGGAACATTAAGGCGGCGCAGAAGCACCAGTGCCGAATCACGGTGCAGGAGGAGAAGGTGGCGGACATTATTGCACTTTTCCGCACGAACAAGGGTTCGGAGGAGGCCGTCAACTTTCGCAACGACGATTACACGAGATTGCAGAAGGTATCTGATTACTTGCTGGAACACAATCTGTTAGAAATTTACGGAGTACGGACGAACGACAACAAACTGGCGGCAGGTGCTTTATTCGTGAAAGACGGGAAACGCCGTTGGTTCTGGTTCTCCGGTCGCGACAACCAACTTTCAGAGTGCAAACCCATGTTCCTGTTGCTCGACGCTTATATCCGCGACCACGCGGAATCTGACCTCGACCTCGACTTCAATGGATCTTCTAATCCGAACGTCGCACGGCTGTACCAGGGTTTCGGAGGCGCAAAACGCCTCATCCCGTTCATTCGGCTATTCAAAAACAAACTTTGGGAAATAATCCTATCAAAATGGTTATCGAAATTATAACCGTGTAACCGTTAACCATTATTCCTAGGGCTCGCTACTCTCACCCTAGGCTAACATAGGTCGTTTTGGAATAAATATTAACCGTTATTCTTCGCCTTTAAGGATATCTGCAATATGGATAATCCCCAAATCCACATTGTGTTGCTGCTTGAAAGCATCCATGAGTTGGAGACAATGGATGTCGGTGGAGGTGATGTATTCAGCGCCTTGATCGTATGCGCGCTGCACGATTTCACCGGTCATTTTCTCGGTGGCATCGGGGTTGAGCATGGGGAAACGACCATTGGCACCGCAACAACCGTGTACTTCCGTGTCTTCTATCAAATCCAGCCCCCGAGTGTTCTTCAGCAGGGTTTCGGGCGCATGGTTATCCGGATAAAGATGACGCGCCGCACACGATTTGAAATAGAATACCCGATGCGGGAATGTGTTTCCTAACGAATTAACGTTCAAAACGTTGACAATGTAATCGCACAACTCACGAACATTGCTTACGAATGTGCTCAGTTCATTGGGCAGGGTGGAATTCTTGAGAATGAGGTCGTAATAGCGACGCATGAAGCCAGCACAAGCTGTGTCTGGAATCACCACAGGGAACTTTGATTTGTGCAGTTCGCAATACTCCGTGTAGGATTTGATGACCTGATAGCCTAAGTCCTTGGCGTACTGCATTTCCCCTTCCATAAAAAACCGACGACCGCAACAGGTGCTCTCCATCTCATAATGGCTGAACTGACCAAGGCGGTCCAGCACTTCAATCACGCTGGAAACCGTTTCCGCCTGGAACAAATCCATCTGACACGGAACGTACAAAAACACTGTCTGTTTCGAATCGCCCATTGTTTGGTTTAAGGTTTATAGTTTATGGTTTAGGGGTTAGACGGTTAAACGGTTAGTCTTATCATCATCTTTTCACACGTCACACGTCTTAATTTCCGCATTTTGCGTAGCCGCAGTTCGAACACGTCAAACATCCTTCCTTGAATTCCATCGTGTCTTTCTGGTGGCAGTTGGGACATTCTACGCCTTTCTGACGCGTACCATCCTGGATGAATTTCTTCAGGGCGCGGCAGACGCCATTACGCCATGAGTTGATGCTCTCCTGACGGAAGTTGAGGCCTGAAATGATATTCACAACGTGGTTCACGGGGATGCCGTTGCGCAACAACGCGGAGGTCATCTTGGCGTAGTTCCAGAACTCTTGGTCGAAGCAACGATCCAAACCACGCAAAATCACTTCGTAACCCGCCTTGTCTTGGTAGATGAAGTCGTAAGACTTCGTACCATCATCGTGGCGATTCTTCACAATCGTGCCGTGATCGACCCACTTGGGCAACAGGAAGCTCTCGTCGCCCGTCTTACCAGTGAAAATCTCGTAAGGTTTGTCGTTATAGATACCGATGTACGCCACCCAATCCTCATTATTGTTCTTGAAATGGATGACATCAGCGTGCAGCTCGCGCGGACGCTTGAAGTTCTTCGGTTTCTCCTCTTCCTGTTTGGGTTTTTGATCGATGGAATTGAGCACACCATCGCGGGAGCCTTCGCGATAGACGGTCAGACCCTTGCAACCCACCTCCCATGCTTTCATGTAGAGGTCACCGACCACCTCTTCGGTGATGTCGGCGGGCAGGTTGACGGTCACAGAGATGGAGTGGTCCACCCACTTCTGCACAGAGCCTTGCAACTCGACTTTCTTGATGTAGTCGGTGTCGGCGGCGGTGGCTTTGTAGTAAGGTGACTGATCCACGAGTGCGAGCACATCCTTTTCGTCCATGCTCTTCAGTTGCTCCAACGTGTAACCTTTGGTTTCAGCCCAAACCACGAATTTGTGGTGGAACACCATGTACTCCTCGAACATGTCGCCCACAGTGTCTTTCACCACCGTTTTCTTGGATGCCATGTCGTTGGGGTTGATTTTTCTGCGGCGTTTATACACCACATTGAAAGCGGGTTCAATACCAGAAGTGGTTTGTGTACAAATACTTACGCTTCCCGTAGGCGCGATGGTGAGCAGGGCGATGTTACGACGACCATAACGAATCATATCATCGTAAAGTTTCGGATCTGCGTCACGCAAACGTTGGATGAAGGGGTTGTGACCCTCTTTGATGCAGCTGTAGATCGGGAATGCACCGCGCTCCTTGGCCATCGTGACAGAGGAACGGTAAGCGGCGAGCGCCAGCTGTTTGTGCACTTCCGTAGAGAAAGCATTGGCCTCGTCGGTGCCGTAGGTCAGGCCGAGGGCGGCGAGCATGTCGCCTTCTGCAGTGATACCCAGACCAGTACGACGGCCTTTGAGGGACTGTTTGCGGATCTTGAGCCAGAGTTCCTTTTCTACCCGTTTCACAGACTCACTCTCGGGATCGCTCTCAATCTTGGAGAGGATGGAGTCGATTTTCTCCAATTCCAGGTCGATGATGTCGTCCATCAGACGTTGCGCGCACTGCACATGCTGACGGAAACGCGGCATGTTGAAAGTAGCGTTGTCGGTGAACGGATTATCGACGTAACTGTAGAGGTTCATGGAGATCAAACGGCAGCTGTCGTAAGGACAGAGCGGAATCTCACCGCAAGGGTTTGTGGAAACCGTCTCGAAGCCTTCGTCCTGATAGCAGTCGGGGATGGACTCCTTGCGGATGTTGTCCCAGAAGAGGACGCCGGGTTCGGCGGATTTCCACGCGTTGTGGATGATTTTGTCCCACAATTTCTTCGCATCAATCGATTTTACCACCTTCGGGTCATTGCTATTGATGGGATATTGTTGGGTATAAGAGGTATGGTTTTGGACGCTTTGCATGAATTCATCATCCACTCTCACGGAGACGTTTGCTCCGGTGACTTTGCCTTGTGTCATTTTGGCATCTATAAACTGTTCAGCATCAGGATGTTTGATAGAAATGGAAAGCATCAAAGCACCGCGACGGCCATCCTGAGCCACTTCGCGGGTTGAGTTGGAGAAGCGTTCCATGAAGGGCACGATGCCCGTAGAGGTTTGTGCGCAGTTCTGCACGTGACTGCCGGAAGGACGAATGTCGGACATATCATGACCCACGCCGCCACGACGTTTCATCAACTGTACTTGCTCCTCGTCCATCTTCATAATACCGCCATATGAATCTGCGTGACCGTTGTTGCCGATCACGAAACAGTTGGAAAGAGAAACCACTTGGTACTTGTTGCCGATGCCAGCCATTGGGCTGCCCTGCGGAATCACATATTTAAAGTGGTCGAAAAGACCGAAGATTTCCTCTTCACTCATCGGGTTGGCATAGCGACGCTCAATACGGGCGAACTCGCGGGCCATGCGACGATGCATATCCTCGGGCGTGCGTTCCACCAACTCGCCATTGGCGTTCTTCAGCGCGTATTTGTCAATCCAAACGCCAGCGGCTAATTCGTCGCCGCCGAAATAGCGGACCACATCCGGGAAAATCTCCTCCTTGGTATAGACCACCTCGGCGGAAACTTCCTCCTCTTTGTTTTCAGGTTGCACCACCCCGGATTCCTGCGCATACTTCTGCATGACGGAACTGCGGTTGGCGATTAATTCACTCATCGAATTTTGCAGCTGTTTGTTCAACATTTCCTGCTCCACTTCCTCATCATTCACTGCACTGAAAAGAGATAAATCTTCACTCATAATAATATGGCGGTTTTTGGTTTTTCTATCTTTTGCAAATTTGGCATTTTCGCTCGAAAAAACGCTCATTTCACACTTCCAATCTCTTAGAAAAATAGTTATTTGGCTGACTATCAACACATTATAGAAACGCAGAAGCGCTTATTTCGAGATTGCTAAAATAGATAATTGAATCGTATTTATCACCCTCTACCCACCGCTAATTATTAACAAAAAGCCGTTAATAATTTTTATGGATTGATTATTAACGACTTATTTTGAAAAAAAAATTTTTGGCACAAAATTTACTTCATTCAGATTTTTTCAAACTTTGCGGCCACCCATTTGTCCTTCGTTTTGTGGTCGATGTATTTGAGGCCATTTTGGGCGCAACAGTAGTGCAAAGCGGGCAAATCCTGTTCGTAGAAACCGCTGAGGAAAAGTAACGCTTTGTCATTCATACACTTAACGTATTGTGGAATATCTTGTAGCAAGATGTTGCGATTGATGTTGGCCAGAATGATGTCGTAACTTTCATTGCCGAGCAACGAAGCATCGCCCAGCAAGACTTTCAATTGTTCGCAATGATTGTGTTGCGCATTTTCCACGCCATTCCGGTAAGCCCATTCGTCGTTGTCGATGGCCGTGACGGGGGTCGCCCCCTTCATGGTGGCAAGGATAGCCAGCACACCCGTACCCGCGCCCATGTCAAGCACCGCCTTGCCTCGCACGTCGGTTTCCAACAGGTAGGAAACCATCTGTGCGGTAGTGGCGTGGTGCGCCGTTCCGAACGACATCTTAGGTTCAATCACGATTTCGTAATTCGCATCCGTGCGCGCAGGGTGGAAGGGAGCGCGAATGTAGCATCCCTCGATCATCACCGGCTCGTAATTGGCCTCCCAAGCGGCATTCCAGTCCTTGTCTTCCATCTGGGCCACCGAATAGGAAACCTTTACCTCCGGAAACTGCTGCGCATCCAGCATATCCTTGAAAACGTCTTCCTGATAGTCCTTTTCGGGAATGTAGCAAAGAAGCTCGTTCTCGTTTTCGCCGTCCATGAAACTGTCACATCCAGCCTCCGCCATCAACGAGGTGAAAATCTCCTTCCACGGATCGGCGGGGGTAATATTCAATTTGATCTCCAAATATTTCATATACAATACATTATCAATACGGAAATACCACCATTATGTACAAGGGCTTATGCCCTTGCCTGTAATATGTCAGCCCTAACGGGCTTCTTAAGGAAGAGGTTTTAATATTCAATCGGTTTTCCTGACAGATTAAACCACAACTCCTGTTCATCTTGCGTTTTCTTATCGACAATGATCACCTTGTAGGCGTTGAGTTTGTCGGCGAGACGCTTCACGGAGTAGTATTCTTTCAGTTTGTAACCTTTGTATTCCTTCTTGAGGTAGTCTTGAATGGTGGCGGAAAGGCTCTCGTTCTTGCCCATCACCCACGTCTCCACGAGCTCGCCATAGCTATTATAGACACAGACTTCCTTGCCACGAGTGGTGAAGAAGATGGCCTGGTAGTTCATGTATCCGTCCTCTTTCCATTCCACGTTGTTCACTTTCGGGTATTTCAGCTTGAAGGCAGCCTTCACATTCTCGGGAACGCTGGCGGCATCATCGTTGCCTAAATCCATGTTCATCTTTTCGTAGTATTTGTTGAGCGCGTCATCCTCGGCACTCTCCTTTTTGCTGCCACCCAACTCATAGTCGGGGTCGATGGTGCGGATAAGCTTGCCGGCCTTATCGAAGAAGATAGTGGTGACCAATTTGGCTTTGTAGTTGGCTTTCTCATAGAATTCCACCATCATCTTGTCGTCTTTGTCGGCACGTTGCTCCTTGACGGCGCTCTTGAAACGCCATCCCGGATAGAAATCGTTGAGGTGCTTGGCCATCAAACCAGAGACGGACTCTTCGGGCATAATGGTGAGGGTTTTCTCCCAAACGCCAGCCGGAGTAATATATACGGCCGTTTTCTTGCCCTGATTCAAGCAGCGGGCAATATAGACGCTGTCAACCAGGAACCAGTTGAGTTCAGCGGGATGTAACACCTTTTTAGCCAAAGCTTTGGAGACAACATCTGGAACGGTGTTAGCTTTGATGGCAATATTGCCGTGTTCGTCTTTCACCACAGGCTCGGGTTTTTCTTTCTTGGGTTTTGCCTCTTTCTGAGCCGTTTGAGCGGGTTTAGCAGTGTTGGCGTTGGCTTTGGCCGTGGCATTGGCTGGCTTTGCAGCAGGAGGGGTGGCCGGTTTTGAAGCCGGGGCTTTCGGGGAGTTCTTGGCGGCCTCTTTGGCAGCCTTGTCGGCGGCAGCTTTTTCGGCGGCCTCGCGTTTTGCAGCTTCTTCCTTGGCAGCCTGCTTCTCAGCAGCGGCAGCTTTCGCTTGCTCTATTTTGTCGGGATGCTTGACGGTAGGATCCTGGAATCCTTCGGGATCTTTGCGGGAGATCAACTTGTTCTGCCCCGTCGTGGAAAAGGTCAGCAATGAAGGCTTGGCGCCCACAACGTCCTCTTTCACTTCCAGATAGTAGTGCGTGCTCTCATCTTCTTTCTCTTCCAGACAACTCAAAACAATGATAAAGTCGGGATAATTTTCTTTAACATAGTCTGTTATGGAAGAAGGAAGCTCTCCGACAGGTACCATGAAAAGCGTACGAATCCATTCTCCGCTGCTGGTAAGATACACTTTTCCGGTGGTGGAACCGTCCTTGATATTGGCAATATAGGTGTTTCCTTCCTTCATCCAGCCAGTGACCTTTACGTAAGAATATTGCTCGTCAAGGGTTTGCACAACATCCGACGGCACCTCCGACGATTTGATCTTCTGGGCGAAAATAGCGTTTTGAGAAATAGTAACTATCTGAATAGCAGATAATAACAATGCAAATAACAGTTTATTTTTCATTTTTGTCAAGATTTTCAAAATAATGCCACAAAAATAGTTTTTTTTTGTTTACCGTGCAAAGCCAACAGCCAAAAGCTAACAGCTAACAGCCAAAAGCCAACCTTCTATCGTTTCGAATTCAATGTTTCTCTGATTTTAGCAGTGAGAATGTCTATACCGATGTTGTTTTGACCGCCGACTGGAATAATGATGTCTGCCAGCCGTTTGGTGGGCTCGATGAACAGCTCATGCATGGGTTTGACGAAATTGCGGTAGTGTCGGATGGATTTGTCGAGACCGCGACCGCGTTCAATGACATCGCGACTGATAATGCGGATCAAGCGTTCGTCGGCGTCGGTATCCACAAACACTTTAATGTCCATCGTGTCACAGAGTTCGGGATTGGTGAAGATAAGGATGCCCTCCACAATCAACACATCGGCGGGTTGCACAGGGATGGTTTCCGTGCCGCGCGCGCAGGTGACATACGAGTAGGTGGGCATCTGGATGGTCTTGCCTTCCTTGAGCTGGTTGATGTGATCCACCAGCAAAGGAAATTCAATGGCGGATGGATGGTCGAAGTTGATCTTCTCTTTCTCCGCTTGCGGGAGATCGCCATTGTCGCGATAATATGCATCCTGCGACAGCACACTGACGTGGTTTTTGGGGAATTGGTTGACAATTTTCTGCACCACTGAGGTTTTCCCGGAGCCGGATCCGCCGGCAATGCCTAATACTAGCATGATGGTCGATTTTGGTTTAACATTTTGGCTTTTGGCCTTTAGCTATTGGCTTTTGGCTAATAGCCAATAGCTAACAGCCAATAGCCAAAACCCGCGGCAAAGATGCAAAAAAAAACCGAATCCAACAATTGAATTCGGTTTTTTTTGTTGCCCCGATAGGATTCGAACCCATACAAACAGAACCAGAATCTGCGGTGCTACCATTACACAACAGGGCAGTAGCAAAATGCGCGGCAAAGATACAATTTTTTCTTTACCGCGCATCATTTGTTGAAAAAAAATCTTTTAACTTACAAAAACCACTTCGTACCAGATATATCCGCTGACTACAACTGCCTTATAATAAACGTTATCCACTTTGTAATAGAGGGTGTTGTCGAGGATGATTTCTTCGTAGTTGCTGGGCAGTTCGGCCACTCTTGCACCGATGGGAGGATCTACAACTTGGTAATTATTGTTGTATGGGAGGTAAAAAGTGCCATCATCGTAGTAGTAGTTGACATTGTTGTGGACCACAATCACGGGGTTCCAGGTGCGGAAGAGAGCGTAGGCGATGACAGCTCCAAGGGGCGGACGGCAGATGACGTAGTATCCATTGAGGTAGCGGCAGTAAACACCGTTGTAGAAGTAGTAGGGAGTTCCGTGGTAATATACGGGTCTGACGTGATGAGGGACGTGGATATGACCGTGATAGTTGTGGTGATTCGGGTGTACATAGGGGGTGTGAGGTGCGCCGCCGTGGTGCGGACCGTGACCCTCAGGATGTCCTCCAGGACCAGGTTTGCCGCCACCGTTGTTGACGTTGCTGTTGCCATTCTCGCGAGGACCTGAAACGGGCTGCGGTTGAGCTTTGCCTTCACTTGTATATCCGCGCTTCTCGGTTGCAGTACCAGTAGTGGCGTTAGAGGTGTTCGGGGTACTCGTAGCAGGACGGGCAGCTGTCACATTCGTTTTATTTGCAGCGTTGGACGGAGTTGCTTTAGCGGGCTCGCGGGAAGTGCTTGTAGCGGGCGTAGTCGTAGTCGTGGTCGTCGGAACTCTGGAATTGTTCGAGGGAGTTGCTGCCGGACGAGTGGTCGTCGTGGTGGCCGGTCTGGCCGTGGTAGTGCTTCTGGAGCTGCTGGAAGTTGTGGTCTGACGCGTAGTCGTAACCGTTCTATTGTTGGTCGTCGTTGAAGAGGGACGGGCGGCTTGCTGTGCCTTCTGATAGGAGTTGTTGGCTTTGTTCAGTTGAGCGTCACCCTTCTTCATTTGACGTGCGGCCTGACTGGAGGAGGAAGGTGCACTTTGTTTGGTCACAGAGGTAGCACTTTTGCTGCTTGAGACTTTGGCTCTGGATGAGGCGGGCGTCTGAGCTCCGGCTTCCATTGAGACTAAACCTGTCATCAGGAAGATACTCATCATTAACATGAACTTTTTCATAATCGTACGTTTTTGTTTGATAAAAGACACCTTTTTGACCCCCAACGACGATTATTGTTTAATGCTGCACGACAATTTTTTTGTGTAAAGTTTGGTCATGACCCTCGGCTTTCAGAAGGTAAACGCCATTAGAAAGCTGATTGACAGGGATTTCCACTGCTCTTTCTGCATGATATGTTTCTGAGAAAACGACACCGCCTACCATATTATATATAGTGATGGTACATGGGTCGAGGTCTTCCGGCAAGGTGACATGAAGAAGATTAGAAGCAGGATTCGGATAGATGGGCAAGTTTGTGTTCCAATCCTCAATGCCCACACCGGTGGTGGACCATCTGACCAAGAAGCCCGGTCCGTTAAGATAGTTATCGCTGACAAAAACCACTCTGACCCTATGCGTATTACAGACGAGCTGACCAGGTAATTCATGGCCGGAATATTGGGCCAAAAGAACACTCGGATGAGCGTAGAAATCGTAGAAATCCAAATGATCTTCAGGACTAATATTCATCTCTTCGAAAGTGAAGATATAGCTGGTGCCTTCTTCTGAACGAAGGTTCCAAGCACAGCGGGCATTATCGATATAATTACCGTCGCCACCGTTGTCAGAAAATTCACCCGTAGGCTCGGAAGATTGTTGTGTTCCGCAATTGCTTTCGTTACGATAGCATTCGTAAGAGAGTCGCCAACCTTGCGCCGTGACCGAATCGTCGGTCTCAAACGTGATGTACAGGCTGTCCGTATTGAAAGAGACGTTTTGGGAGGAAATCTCTCCAGAAAATTCCGCTAAGAGGTTGTTCCTTCTCGGATGCCCATTCCAAAACCTGAGAAAGTCGTGGCCTTCTTGAGTGTCAAGGTGCTGCAATGAGATCTGGACCCTATACTGATTGGGATAGGTGATGATGTAGGTACAGTGGGTGTTGTTTTGGTAAGGAAAATTTCCACTGCCGTCTTCCAAAGTGCCGTTCAATGCGGTAACCAGATGTTCCTGACAATAGGTGGGATATTCGCTTGCTAAAGGATACATATTGAAAATGGCAGCTTGATAATAATCGAAATTACCAACAGCGTTTTGAATAGAATCATTGTTCTCAGTGGCATAATAGCCGTTGCCGGATCCTCCCCAACCGAAGTTGAAGTGGAAATATTCGTCTGAGTTATAGCCATCGCAAACAAAGGCATGACCACCATCTTCGGAAAATCCCGAATAATAAATGGGTCGTCCGGCATTCAAGTTTGTCATTAGCTTATTGTGCCATGCTTGATCCGAATAGTGTTCTTTGCTAGAACGATGGGCTTCCGGGCTATATCCGAAATAGGTAGCCATAGCATCGGGTACATTTTCGGAATAGGCGCCTGAACCATCGGGACCGTACATCATGTCAACAGCTGTGCCAGCGTGGAAAATCAACTTGGCGACCTCATTGTTGTAATAACTCAGTTGGTCACACATGGCATCGTAGTGGTAATGCTGTTGGGCAAAGTTGACGTAAAAGTCGCCGTAGTCTGTATAATTAACGTGACTTCCCGAGCCAGTTTCCGGATACCGGTAGTAGTACATAATCTGAGACATAGCGATAGACACACAGCCATTGGGCACATGTCCGTCGTAACCATTCGGCGTATTTTCGTCCCTTGGGCACAAATAATTATAGTATTTGTTCTGATTCCATTTGGAACGAAGAAGTGGACTCACCACCGCTTCGGTACGGAGCCCGCGTTCGGAAGGGTAACGAAGTTCCTCCCAGGCATTCCGCACTTTTTCTGTTTGAGGGAGTTGCACACGTCGTGCTGCGGCGATGCCTTGACGATAGTAGTTCAAAAAGAATTCTACCCCAGGAGCCAAATCGTTTAACTGAATGTCATTTTCGAAATCGTATGCCAATACGGGAAAGACGGCGTCTTCTGCTGACAAGATGAGAAATCCGGCATCAAAGTGAAGAACGGCCAAAGCAACCTCTCCATCTTCGCTGAGAAACTCGCAAGATTTCAGTTCATATTGTGCGGCTTCTGGACGAATAAATCGGGCTTTTTGTTGGAATGCGCGGGTCCCCAGCGTCTTCATCTCATTTTTGGTCAGCGTATTAGCGGACAACACCATGGGAATGAGAGACAAAAACAATAATAAATTCTTGATTTTCATTACTTTACAGAATCTTGAATAACAAAGAATGGATATCTGAAGAGATACCCATTCTTATAACGATAATACATAAATTATATTGTTCTAAAGGAAGAGATGCATTAAATCATCTCGTCAAATTCATCGGGTTCTGGCATGTTGAGATCGTCGGATTCCTCAGATGATCTTTCGGTGTGCGGGAGGCCCAGCGTAGAACGTTGCAGAGAAGCGATGAGGGAACCGATCATCTTCGTCAGCTCCATCAGTTCCGTACGGGAATGTTCCTTGCCCTCATCGGACAGAATACCGATGCGTGATGCAATCTCGGTGTGGACAACACACTCTCTAACAGAGCTTTTCGCCATTTTTAAGTAATACAAGAACTGTGTTCTGTTGCGGGACGAGCCTTCGGCCGTGTTCAGAGCAATGTCTTGTGCAGACTTCAAGAATGACTTCTGCATGAATTTTTGGTTCGCCGCCATTTCGCCGGTGGGAAGTTGTTGGTAAAGCCATACAATATAATCCATGGCTTTAGCGTAGATTCTTAAATCTTCAAATCTGAAGAAACTTACATTGTTGTCTCTCTCGTTCATAATATTGACTTTTATTTTGGGCAGCAAAAATACGAATATTTCTTTACAAAAAACCATTAATTTTTATTCTTCTTTTTGTGGGCAAAACGAGTCAATATTTAAGGCATTGTCTATCAGTGGGATAAAAAAAGCGCTAAAACACTATTTCTGATAGAAATTTCAAAGGCTATCTTCATGTAAAATATTGATAATAACATTATTATGAGAATTTGAAAACCTTTTTTTCGCAAAAAAACGAGGTAATCATAAATTTTGCTACTTTTGCACCCCAAAATCGGGTACAGAAAGCAGAAATGAGCAAGTTTGAGAAGATAAAAAAGGCATGGAATTTCATCGTCAGCGAATGGAAAACGCGCTACAGGCTCGTATTTTCCAATGAAGACACGCATGAGCAAAGCTTCGTGATTCGCAAAATCACCTTCCAAAAAGTGGTGGTGGTGACGATTTTGGCGGCTTTTGTCATCATTGTTTTGACTACCATACTCATTGCATTGACCCCCTTGCGCGTCTATATTCCAGGATATACGGATCAAAAAGACTTTAAGTTGTACAAGCAAACTGCCGCCCGGGTGGATTCGTTGGAGAAACAAGCGACTGTCAATCAGCAATATATTGAATCTTTCTCCGATATGTTGGAAGGGAAAGACGGTAGTTTGTATGAGGACGACGAGGCTACAACCACCCCTGACGTGCATCCCGTGGAACGGAACAAGGACCGTGCCAGCAAGGTGAACGAACTGATTGAAGAATCGGAGATGATTTTGGGACGTATTTCGGACAACAACACTTCAACGACGGGAGTTCCCAACATCGAACAGGCAAAAATCACCAGCATTTCCATCAATCCACCTGCCATGGGGGCTGTCACCCGCATTTTCGACGCTTCGCAGAACCATTACGGCATTGATATTGCCACGGGCGACAACCCGACGGTCACGAGTGTGGCAGACGGCGTGGTGATTGCGGCAAACTACACATCTACAGACGGTTATACGATTATTATCCAGCATCCTGGTAATATGATTTCCATTTATAAACGAAATGCGGCGTTGCTGAAAACGGTCGGGTCCCGCGTGAAAAGCGGAATGCCCATTGCCACGGCCGGCAATACCGGTTCGTCGGAAGGCAATACTCGCCATCTCCACTTCGAACTTTGGTATAACGGCTTTCCTATCAATCCTTTAAATTATCTTATAATCGAATAATAGACGAATGGACAAAATCATTGACATCAATCCTGAATCAGCTGTTGAATTACTTGGCTTTCAGAATAATAACATCAAAATGCTCACCCACATCTTCCCGAAATTGAAGATTGTGGTGCGCGGCAATGAAATCAAAGTCTCTGGAGCCGACGAGGATGTAGAGGAATTCGAGAAACGTATTTCGTTGTTAGAGAGACATATAGAAGAGTTTGGCAAACTCACGGAAACCGATATCATCAACATTACCGCCATGGAAGATGATAGCTTTTACGCCCTTAACTCCGTAGATGCCAATGTAATCGTACACGGGCGCGAAGGCAAAATCATCAAGGCCATCACCCCGAACCAGAAACGACTGGTGGAGAGCGCCGAGAAAAACGACATGGTGTTTGTGGTGGGTCCCGCTGGTACAGGCAAGACCTACACCGCCGTCGCATTGGCTGTGAAAGCATTGAAAAACAAACAGATACGTAGAATTATCCTCACTCGTCCCGCGGTGGAAGCAGGAGAAAACCTCGGTTTTCTGCCAGGCGACCTTCGCGACAAGCTCGACCCCTATCTCCAACCGCTCTACGATGCACTTTGGGATATGATGCCGATGCAGAAGCTGGTGACGCTCATGGAGGACAAGGTGATTGAGATTGCCCCGCTGGCCTTCATGCGCGGCCGCACGCTCGACAACGCCTACGTGATTCTCGATGAAGCGCAAAACGCCACGTCCGCACAACTCAAGATGTTCCTCACGCGCATGGGTAAAAACGCCAAATTCTTCATCACCGGCGACATCACCCAAATCGACCTGCCTAAGAATCAACAATCCGGTTTGATTTTGGCCGATCGAATCTTAAACGGCGTGAAAGGCATCGATTTCATCTACATGGATAATAAAGATGTTGTGCGTCACCATCTTGTGACCAAAATCATCACGCGATACGAGGCTTACGAAAACGAGGTGGAGGAGGCGATTCGCAAACGCCGCGAGGCACGCGAAGCCGCAAAACAGAGCGAAGCGTCTGAAAATGCCATTTAAGCTCATCATAGGCCTGCTGCTGACACCCTTTTCCCTGATTTTCGGGTGTGTGACCGCGATACGGAGATTTCTGTATCGCCATCGGATACTATTGAGCGAAGAGTCGCCCGTACCCGCCATTGACATTGGCAACATCGCCGTGGGCGGAACTGGGAAAACACCTCATACCCAATATGTTATCGAATTGCTAAAGCGCGATTTCCACGTGGCGATGCTCAGTCGCGGTTATGGACGATCGTCAAAGGGCTATCAATCTGTGAAACAGTGTGATAGCACCCAAATCAATGCGAAAACCTTTGGAGATGAGCCGTTTATGACCCACTGCCGTTTCCCCGAGATTCCATTGGCCGTAGATGGCGACCGCGCGGAAGGCGTGCGAAATCTCCTTGATGAATATCCTGATATTAAGGTGGTTGTGTTGGATGACGCCTATCAGCATCTGAGCTTCCGGCCAACGTTCCATGTCCTGTTAACCGAATATAACCGTCCGTATCGTCCAGACATGCCAATGCCGGCAGGTAAGTTGCGTGAGTTCCCGTGCGCGGCGCGTGATGCGGATGTCATCATCGTGACCAAAGTGCCCGATAATGCCAACACGGAGGAGTCAAAATGGAGACACCAGCTCCGTTTGAAACCTCACCAGCACCTCTTTTTCACACGTTTTCGCTATGAGCCGCTAACCCCTGTTACAGAGGCTGCCCAGAAAATGGATGTTCAGTCTGTGCGCGACATCGTTGTTTTAACCGGCATCGCGCATCCCAAACCGTTGATCGACCACCTGAAACAATATAATATTGTGAAACATTACGCCTTTCCCGATCATCATGTATATACGGAAAAAGAAATTCAATCCATTTATAATCAGCATTTTGACAATATCGGGAATGAGTGCATATTGGTTACCACGGAAAAAGACTGGATGCGGTTGCAGTCAGAGCGTATGATAAATATTGTATCTTTGCTTCCCGTTTTTGTGGTACGTGTAGAAGTGGAATTTCTTACTGATACACAAAGAGATAAGTTTAATCAAATAATCACTGGCCATGTTAGAAGTTAAAAGAGAGAAAATAGAGCAAACGGTTGCGTATTTGAACAACCGTAAAACGATAAATCCGAAAATTGCCATCGTGTTGGGTTCCGGTTTAGGTGGCCTGGCCGACAAAGTTGAAGTTGTGGATGAGATTTCCTATTATGAAATCCCCCATTTCCCTGTTTCCACGGTAGAAGGGCACAAAGGCACGATGATTTTCGGCAGGTTAAACGGCGTGGAAGTGCTCGTCTTCAATGGTCGTTTCCACTATTACGAAGGCTACCCGATGGATGTGGTGACCTATCCCGAACAGATTTTGAGCGGTCTCGGCATTAAAACCTTGATCCTTTCGAATGCCGCCGGCGGCATGAACCCCACGTTCCAGGTGGGCGACATCATGCTGATTCGCGACCATATCAACCACTTTTTCACGAATCCGCTCATCGGCCCGAATGACGATACCTTGGGTCCTCGCTTCTTGAACATGAGCGAGGCCTATTCACATAGACTGGTGAAACTGGCACAACAAACCGGCAAAAAGCTGAACATCCACCTCCAGGAAGGGGTCTATATTGGCGTGTCGGGACCCTGTTTCGAAACCCCTTCGGAATACAAAATGTTCTATCTTTTCGGCGCCGACGCCGTGGGTATGTCCACCGTTCCGGAAGTGATTATGGCGCGACATCGCGGTATTGAGGTGTTCGCCCTCTCCGTCATTACCGACTTGGGTATCATCGGCCGCGTGGAGAAAGCCAGCCACGAAGAAGTGTTGGCTGCCGCTGCCGCCGCCGGTCCGCAAATGGTGGAGCTTATCTACCACATGATGCCTGAAATATAACCTTCTGATTTAGCGATGGTTAGAAGTATGTAACAACCGCCTTTCATGGGATCTGACAAACTTGCTCGAAATCTAAATCGGCTACTCCTTTTCCTTTGGGGTGGTATGATGGCTTTTGTATTGATACTCAACATCTTAAAGTCGCATTTTGATTATATTTACACGTACTATCATACGATAGACACTCTTTTGCCTCATCCGGTGCTGATGCTTCTCGGAGGGCTGGGATTGATGATTATATTTCTGATTTTAAGTAAGATATGGGATGATCATCCTTCCGCCATTTCTCATAGCACACTCAAACGGTACCCGTTTTTGATCGTGACGTTTTCCCTTTTCTGTTTGCAGATACTGTTCATCTACAACTATTTCTTTGAGACCGATTGGGATGTTCAGATTTTGCTCGACACAGCCCGTCAAATCGCATACGGAGGGGATCGGAATATGTTTAGCTGGTATTATAGCATGTGCCCCAACAACCTCCTTTTGACTCAGATTTTCTCCGTTATCTTATTTATAGCCAAACCTTTACATTTAGGAAGCCAAGACCTTTTTGCTATCATTTTCGTACAATGTGTTTGGTGTATGATGGCCGCGATCATGCTGTATCAACTCTGTATCAAGTTATGGAAGGCTCAGGCAATAGCCGTGTTTGCGTATGTCACCTATTGGCTACTGGTAGGTTTATCTCCATGGATGTCAATCACTTATTCGGACGTTTGGGCCTTACCGTTTCCTATCTTGTTGTTGTGGTTATGTTTTTGCATGGATTGGAAAGGGAAAGTCTGGTTAAAATGGTTCATCATCACTTTTGTAGCATGGTTCGGTTTCAAAATCAAGCCGCAAGCGTGCTTTGTTTTGGTTGCCATTTTGCTGGTAGAGGGTATTTCATATTGGAAAAACAGTCCTCGGGGACATGACCTTAAAGTGTTGATTACCAACTATATCGTGCCTCTTTCTTTAGGTTTGCTTTTAGGCTTTGGAACCACCTTCATTGCGGTGAAAAGCATCCATATCAGTGTGGTCAAGTCACAGGCTATGGGGGCTCCCCATTATTTGATGATGGGGCTAAATAAAAATCACATAGGGAGTTACAATGATCCTGATGTCGTTTTTTCGTACAATTTCCCATCGAAGAGCGAGCGCGCCAAAGCCAACCTCAAGGAGACCCAACGACGGGTTCGGGAGATGGGCGTTGGTGGCTTTGCGAAATTGATGTGCGAGAAAACGTTAGTAAACTACTATGACGGCACTTTTTGTTGGGGCTGGGAAGGAGCGATGTTCTATAAAGTTGTCTTCCCCCTGAAAAACAACCATTTATCACCTTTTTTGCGGAATATTTTTTACAACAGGGACTATCGTGGAAAATATTTCTCCCAATGGTTCACTTTCGTCACCGCATTATGGCTTGGAGTGTTGCTACTGGCCTTCTTCTCCTTATTCGCAAAATGGGATAAGTCGTTGAAGATGATTGCCATAACGCTCCTTTTGCTCACCTTGTACGAAAGTTTGTTTGAAGCCCGATCGCGATATTTCTTTGCGTTCGTTCCGCTATACTTGCTCATGGCATCGCAAGGCGCAAACGTATTGGCCTTGTGGTTGAAAAAGCTGATGAAGAAACCCCGATAATGCTTACGTCTTCTGTTGTTGCTTTTTAGCAGCCGGGAACAGCACGTTGTTCAGAATCAAACGGTAACCCGCAGAATTCGGGAAGAGGTTGAGGTCTGTAGGTGCGTCGTTGACCAAATGCTGGTAGTCCTCAGGGTCGTGACCTGAATAGAACGTCCAGGTGCCTTTGCCGTATTCGCCATGGATGTAACGTGCCTCGTTGAAGAAAGCGCATTCTCCCATAATCGTAACGGTCGGTTTGATGAACTCCTTACGGAACGCGGTGGTCTGTCCCATAAAGCCCGGAATCACTTGCAAGTGATTCTGACACAGCATAGTGGGAACGGGATCCCATTTAGCAGAGAACTCAAACAACGTGAAGTAGTCATTGGATTTGTTGGAAATATGCTGTGACGGATTCACGTCAATATTGGAAACCTCATAGACGTAAGGATTTGTTTCAATCTTGAAGTCCGTGAAAGCAAAACAGTTATCGTAGTTGAGCTTGCTTTGCGCTTGGGGATCCATGGGGTCGCCATCGAACATGGATTCACAGATGTCCACGCCTTCAGCAGCGAGTGCGATGTCGTAACTGTCTGGACCTGAACACATCGCGAAGAGATAGCCGCCGCCGGCCACGAAATCGCGGATTCCTTTGGCCACAGCTAGTTTCATTTGTGACACTTTGGTGAATCCCAACTGAGCAGCGCGTTCTTCGTTCTCTTTCACATCATCTTGATACCATTTGGCATTGCGGTAGTTGGCCCAAAATTTTCCGTATTGGCCGGTAAAATCCTCATGGTGCAGGTGCAACCAGTCGTATTTAGGCAACTCGCCTTTGATGACCTCTTCGTCATAGATGACGGTGTATGGAATCTCCGCGTAGGTGAGCACAAGGGTGACAGCATCATCCCAAGGCAGCTTGTTTTTGGGAGAATAGACGGCGATTTTCGGCTCTTTGGTCAGCCGAATCTCGTTCATATTGTTCTCTACTACAGAGATTTCGTTGAGGATTTGCGTGGCTTGGATGTCTGCGATGACTTCGTAGGATACACCGCGAACCAGGCATTCGTTCTCCAAAGTGCTGTTATAGGGGCACATAAAACTACCACCGCGGTAGTTCAACAACCAACTCATATCGATTTGGTGAGCCACCGCGAAATAGGCAATTCCGTAGGCTTTCAGATGGTTTGTTTGTGCTAAATCCATGGGAATCAGCAAGTAACTGCATCTTCCAATCATCACGGAAAGAATAAACCCTAGTATTAAAATAACCTTTTTCATCTTTTTCAAAATGGGCAGCAAAAATACACAATTCAATCGAAATGTGATAACCTTTGGAAAAAGAAAAAGTTTAATGTTAGCTGTTAGCTTTTGGCTTTTGGCTAATAGCTAATAGCCAAAAGCCAACAGCCAATAGCGGATTACGCGAAGGGCGTTTCCATAAACAGGTCCATGCCACGTTCGGTCAAGGCGGGATGAAGAAGATAGCGCATTATCTGAGGTTTTTGATCTTTATCAGAATCAATCAAAAACAAATTGTTCAGTAAATAGGGGGTGTAGGTCTCCAAATCCAAGTCTTCATGAATGTGAAAACAATGTTTCCCTTTTTCTAAAACGGAATAAATCAGGCTATAGAAAATGGAGTCTCTTTCGAGATATTTGCGCTTTTCCTTCGTGAATGCATAATAGTGGGGCTCTTCGTATCGAGTCCTCACAATTTGATATATGGTCATCGTCAATTCTTCGACACTATGATTGCAGTTATCGAGAATGCTCTGCCATTTCTCTCTGCAGATATTTTGCCAATGCTTCCAAGAGATTTCAATGGAGTTGGCTTTAGTACCATAACGATTGAAAAACGTTTTGTGACAGATGTTTAGCTCTTTCACAATTTGTTCGGTCGAATTCTGAAAACCGTTTTTCGAATAGTAATTGAATAGTACTTGTTTCTTTTTTTCGGATAGAGGCATGATAAAAAATTAGAGATTTTCAAGTGGTAAGCCCACTCTCTGATTATAACTTAATTGTCAATTAAACGCAAATTTTTGCAAAATATTTTCGGCAAAAATACAAAAAAAATCATTGCAAATGATTTTTAACATCTTTTTCCGTTAATTGCCTCAAATTGGCCGTTTTAATGACTTCCCCATCTTTAAAAAATAAGTAAAGAGGAAATGAATTGGTGATTCTCACCGCTGAAAGAGGGTGAACTTCGACAAATGTGAAAGCTTCCGTGTGGGTTTCGGAAGGGAATTTCTTGTTGGAGATGCTGTCTCCCCAAATCCAATACAGAATGCGGGTGCTGTCTAATTCGTTGTTGGCAGCGATTTCGGACATTTTCAGGCAACTGGTGCGACAAAAATCGCAACCAGACGATACAATTCCGACAATGTAGTTGCCTTCATCCAACTTAACATCCAGCATCACAGAATCTTGCATCAATGCATGAAGGGAGGCTTCGTCGTATATTTCCGGTTCGGAAAAAGCATTATAGACATTGTCGATGGGAAAAAGGACGAATGGAGGTATCAAAGCGGCCAAAAAGGCCACCACCAACGCAAAAACGCGACCCCGGAAATGGTAATCTTCCTCGTTTCGGATGAAAAACAACAAAACGATGGCTACAAGGTTCTTGATCAGGGACAGAGACGGCTTTATCTCAACTAACTCCCCCATACAATGGCAGTTGCTGTCGTCACGGAACAGAATGACATAGATGAGTAGCAGGGAGAATCCGATGAGCATCAGTAGCGTAAACCACCACGCTTCCCGATATCGCACTTTGATAATCAGCAGGATACCAACCAGTATCTCGGAGGCGATAATGGCACGGGCAATCAATCCACTCAGTGTCAGATTGAAGAGCTTGAAACTGTAGATGTAGAGTTCGAAATGCTCTAACCCCAGCAATTTCAAAACGGCGGAAACGATGAAAAAGACGCCAATTCCGATGCGGATGATGAGTTTTAATATGTTGTTAAATTTTTCCATGATGGGGATGTTAAATAGTGATTCATTAGCATTCGATTCCTTTGGGGATAGCACTGATCAGTTTTTGGGCATATTCAGTTTGAGGATGGGCGCACAAGGCATCGGCTTCACCGCTTTCCACGATGACACCTTGTTGCATCACCGCGATTCGGTCAGCCATGAATTTCACGACCGAAAAGTCGTGCGAGATGAAAATGTAGGTGAACTTGTATTCGGCTTTAAGTTCGTTGAGAAGGTTCAGGACTTGCGCCTGCACCGAAACATCCAAGGCAGACACTGACTCGTCGCAGATGATGAATTTCGGGTTCACAGCCAGGGCGCGAGCGATGGAAATGCGCTGCCGCTGACCGCCGGAAAACTCATGCGGGTATCTGTAAAAATGTGATTCATTGAGACTTACACGCTCCAAAAGTTCAATGACACGTTTTTTGCGCTCTTTGTCATTCTGCAAAATATGATGGACACGCATCGGCTCCATCAACGCTTCTCCGATGGTAAGTCGTTGGTTGAGTGAAGAGTACGGGTCTTGCAGGATGATTTGCATCTCTTTGCGCATCTTTCGCATCTCTGAGGAAGGCAGTTCGACAAGATTCTTCCCACGAAAACGCACCTCCCCGGAAGTAGGCTCGATCAACCGCAACATGGACCGTCCCAAGGTGGTTTTCCCGCAGCCGGACTCGCCGACCAACCCCAAGGTTTCACCTTCGTAAATGTCCAAGTTGATGTTGCTTAGGGCTTGGAAATATTGCTGCTTCTCGAAAAGTTTGCGCTTCCGGACTTTATACAACTTGTTCAGATTCTTGATGGTGATGATATGGTCGTTGGAATAGAGTTTCTGATGGGCAATGTGACGCTCTTCGGGAGTAACAATCAGTTTATCAATCACTTCCTTCATCTCAGACTCCTTATTATCCGCAAAATCAGACACTTGCGGCAGTTTGCGGAGCCGCTGGGTCATAGAGGGACGACAAGCGATAAGTTGCTTTGTATAAGGATGTTGAGGATTCAAGAAGATGTTTCTCACACTGTTTTCTTCCGTGATTTCCCCTTTGTACATCACGATGGTGCGGTCGGCAATTTCCGCCATCACGCCCAAGTCGTGGGTGATGAACAGCACGCTCATGCCGTGTTTCTGCTGCAGGCTGCGAATCAGTTCCAGGATATTCTTCTGGATAGTGACATCCAAAGCGGTGGTCGGTTCGTCGGCGATGAGCAATTTCGGATGGCAACTCATGGCCATGGCAATCATGATGCGCTGCTTCTGTCCGCCGGAAAGTTCGTGCGGATAAGAATCGAAAATCTGGGCGGGACGAGGCAGCCTCACTTCGTTGAACAGATCAAGGACCTGCTCTTTAGCCTCTTTTTCCGTGACTTTGGTGTGCAGGAGAATCTGCTCGGTGATTTGCTCACCGCAACGGATGACGGGATTCAGCGAAGTCATCGGCTCTTGGAAAATCATGCCGATTTGGTTGCCCCGAAGCGTTTGCATAACCGATTCGGGCGCTTGAAGGATGTCCAACGGCGGAACCTGGTCATCGTCGTGGGCACGAAAATAGATATGTCCTGAAGGATAGCGGGCGATTTTGGGGCTTAGCAGCTGCATGACGGACAGGGCCGTCACCGACTTTCCAGAACCCGATTCACCGACAATACCCAACGTTTCCCCCTCATTGAGGGAAAAATGGATATGATGCAGAATGGGATTCCAATTTGTATCACGCCGCAATTCAAGCGACAAATCTTCTATTTTCAGCAAAGGACTCATCGCGTGCAAAGATACAAAAAATGTCCTTTTGGCGTGGGGAGATTACTTTTTCTTCTCTTGCAATTTGGTGTCAATATCCAAAGTGGCGTGAGGAACAATTCTCAGACGCTCTTTGGGAATCAGTTTACCCGTAATGCGGTCCACACCGTAAGTCTTGTTTTCAATACGCACTAATGCAGCTTCCAAATTGGAGATATATTTCAACAAACGAGACATCAGACGACCATTCTCCTCTTTAGAAAGCACTTGGTTGCCTTCTTCGAGGTTTTTAAAGGTCGGGGCAGTGTCTTTTGTGTCATTGCCGACACCGCTATAAGCTTCTTGATATACTTCGAGGTTCTTTTTCGCTTCTTCGATTTTCTTTTCGATCAAAGCTTTGAATTCTTCCAAATCTTCGTCAGAATAACGGTTCACAACAACTTCGCTCATACTATTATTAATTTTTTATGATGAAAAAATGAACGTGCAAAAATATAATTTTTTCGGTTGGAAACATTAAGTAGGGTGAAATTTGCAAACGAAATATTAATAACAAATCACTTTTCTCGTGATTTTCAGACCTTTCCCGTTATGGAGTACCACTAAATACATGCCCTTGGGGAAAGGAAACGGGTAGGTCAAACGGTGTGTGCCGGCATCCAACTCCTCAGAATGTCGAGCAATACAGTGCCCATCCATCGCAAAAATGGCGACATCATAATGACCGCCTTCTTCGTTCTGCATATCAATGAGCAACTCGTCGCGAACAGGATTAGCCACGTTTATCAGCACATTTGACGGGTATTCGGGTACACCCACATGGGCATCGACAACCATATCCATTATAACGGGTAGATGGTCGGATTGCTGATAAAGCGCGTTTGCAACATTACTCGGAATGGAATTGTTCGAAGGGGAGACAATAGAGCCGTTGAAGCGCATACCGTCTTGACCCAAAGCATGATACGATCCATCTACAATGTGTATTTTGTTGCTACCGTAATAGACAGGAGGTGATACGAGAATGAAGTCGAATCGGTCATCTAACCCACCTGAGGAGAAACAGTCAGCATCCTGAGAATGAGTGGATTGCGTGTGCAATGAAGCGAATAGCGCATTGTTATGCCAGCGGCCGGGTCTGTCAATAGGGTCATAAAAGCGGTACAGACTGTTGGGATACTGTGTAAGTTCTTGATAAGCAGCTTCTTCGCTGTCATAAATATTGAAATCGCCGGAGAAAAATGTGTTACCAGGGTCGCCCAGTTGGGTGAGTTTGTTCATCAACCGTTGCACTTGCGTCAGACGGGCACTCGCGTCGGAAGAGTAGGAACCCGCTTTCAGATGTGCAATCCAAAAGGTCATGAACACGGTGTCACCAGATGACAAATTGTCAGCATTGTAGTAAAATTTGTAACCGTTGATGTCGCGATAGGAAGTAGTGATGGTTTGGGTGCTGTACAAGGTCAGTTTGCGGGAATCATAATAGATCATGTTGGCGATGTAACCACCTGATAAACTGGTCAATGGACCTCGTTTATAATAGGTGATGCCGTTGGTGTTGATGACATTGTTCAACAAACGGTCGGCATATTGGTTCTGAGATCCCAACTCACATACGCAGAGCACGTCGGGCTTCGCGTACTGGAAGATGGTCCTGAGGTGCGTGTCTTTATTGTCCAGATTATTGGTTGTGCTGTTGCAATCTGATATGCCGGAAGTATTGGTGTAGTTCATCAGGTTGTATTGCATCATACGGATGGTGTCGCGCGATTGCGCACAAGCAACCCCTGCCGCCATCAACAGCAGCATCCACACCCCAGCTATGTACATGCACTTTTTCATATTACTTTTGGATTTTGGCTATTAGCTATTGGCTATTGGCAATTAGTCGTTCGAACTTAGTTATAGGCTAATGACTCTAAACCTTAAACCCTAAACTCTAAACCTTAAACCCTAAACCAATTAACCTTTTAACCTAAAAATCTTAATTTTCTAGACCCTCGACAGAGACGCCATAATACGACGTCTCTACTAGACCCTTGACCCTATTCCCTATTGTCTCCCTACTTCTTATGCTTTTTGTAATATTCCAAGCCCACGCGGACGTTTTCTTTCACCGCGTTGGAGGAATAGGTTGCGCCGGAGACCACATCCACCTTGGCTTCGGAGGCCTGTTTTACGGTCATGCCGTTCCACTTGTTCAGCAGGTTAGCCTTCACTCGGTCGAAGAAACTCGGTGTTTCGTCGTTCGGCAAAGCTTCGATTTTCTGGATTTTGTCGTTTTTGATGTAGATATTCAGCGGGGTAGGACCATTGTAGCCCTGCACATTTGGGGTCAAAGTGGTGGTGTTCACGATATAGACCCCATCCTTCTTCGTCATAACCTTATCATTGGCACTGGTGGCACAGATGAACACAATGGCGACAACCGCTAATACAGCGGCAACTGCGATGATTCCTTTTTTCATTTTATGATTCATTTTGTTTGATTAATCGTTTGTTATTTAATAAGTTAGCACTGTTTTTATGGTAACAAAAACAAGGCGCAAATGTACAAAAAATGGATATATTACAGCACCATCAGGTTGCAACCGCGCAATTGGGAATGGTCCAGGCGACCTAACACCTCCATTCCGTCGGGATGGCGGCGGCCAAGGTCTTCCGTTGCAATAAACGCACAGCTGTAAATATTGGCCAGATCGATGACGTTGATGACCCCCGTGTTGACGGAATCAGAGCCGTCCAGCGGGTCTTTTTCGTTGCGCAGGCGCAGACGCATCCATGGCGGTGTGGAGAACACATTG
The DNA here is from genome assembly GCA_900317715.1 of uncultured Bacteroidales bacterium. GTDB lineage: Bacteria > Bacteroidota > Bacteroidia > Bacteroidales > WCHB1-69 > F23-D06. Next base: position 56,377 of record ONHS01000021.1, read on the forward strand.
CCCCCTTTGCTGTAGGCCTGTGAAAGCAACTCGCACATGCCGTACTCGGAGTGGATGTCGGGCACGCCGAAAGCGCGTTTCAAGATGTCGTAAAGTTCCTCTTTCACCATCTCTTTGCGCCGACCTTTCATCCCACCGGTCTCAAACACAATGAGTTCCGGAAAATCCAATTGGTAATGTTCGGCAAAGTCCAATAGGGCGAAGGTCACTCCCCAGAGTATAGTTTTCTGTTGATTATCACGTAGTTGTATGAGCTTTTGGTACAGATCTTCGTGATTATAAAGGAAATAGCCATTGTCTTTCGCGCCCGATTTGTGCATCAGCGCTTCCATCATGTAAATCAAGGAGGAGTTTTTCTGCTCTAAATAGTTGGGTAACAATGCCAAAAAGGTGTATTCCGATGGTTTCCCATAGAAATAACGGAAACTGTTAAGCAGACTCCGGCGATAGAGCAGCGCATCCTTGATGAGATGCTGCGAATGCTGCATACCCGTGGTCCCGCTGCTGCGAAAAGTAAGCGCCGGCGTGAAAACCGAGGTTTTCACTTCATGGGTTTTGAAGAATGAGATGGGCAGGAACGGGATGTCAGACAAAGTATTCACCTCATTCTTGTCAATATTAAGATGCTGACAATAAGCACGATAGACGGGATTTTTCGCATACTGAAAACGAAAGACCCGTAACGCGGTTTGCTCAAAGTCCGCCTCTGATTGAAGTCGGAAGATATGATAATTCAGGGCTTCCATGCGAAGGTGTTAATGAGGTGCATGGCATCTTCTTTAAGATATTGAATGACAGGCTGTAACGAGTCGTTGTTGGGCGTGCCGTCGAAGTAGAGGGCGGCGCGCACGAAACGGTTGACGCTGTCGGTGATCCAGAATTGGAGCGGCGTGGCCACATCTTTGCCATAAATCTCGTAGGTTTGTCCCCACATCCGCGATTCCGGGTCGCGAATCATGGAATATTGCACATCGTCGGCTTTCTGATAGTGGAATTTCACCATTTTGTCCTCCGAAACCATCAGTTTCCGCAAACTGTCGGCATTTTTGACCGTAAGACAGGTGAACCGCAACGAGGCGTTCAGTTCAGGATAGGTGATGTTCATCCACAGGCAATTGTCCGGCTGTAACTCAAGGGTGGTGGTGGCATGGACCGATTGCTCGCAGGTGAATGGAGGGGTGACACGAATGTCCGCCTGTCCATTGGGCAAGGACTGTGAAACTTCCAACGGCTTGTATTGGTGGTCGGGCAGCTCAATACGGAAATAGCCCATAGGTTTGGGCTCTGGTAGCGGCTTTGGCTTGCACGACACCGCTAATACGACACATAATGTGGCAATGATTATATATATGAACGAATGTCTTTTCATTTGATTATTGACCCCAACTATCGCTCACCCTTATCTCCTAGGGCTCGCTGTCGCTCACCCTAGGCTGACATATCTTACCCTTTCAGGGCTGCTTAAGGAATAGATTTTTATAAATAGCTCTTCAAATTTTTGTTTTTAGCGTTTTGGCGCAATCTTTTCAGGGCGCGTTCTTTGATTTGGCGCACGCGCTCGCGGGAAAGGTCTAACTTATCGCCAATCTCATCGAGCGTATGTTCGTGGGAGGTGCCGATACCGAAGAACAACCTCAGCACGTCCGCTTCCTTGTCGGGGAGCGTCTTGAGCAGGTCGTTGATTTCCGACGACAGGGACTCCTGCATCAAAGAGGTGTCGGTATCGTCGTCGTTGTCGTGCACGAACACATCCACGAAGCGGGTCTCCTCGTTGGGCGCAATAGGCGAGTCGATGGACTGCGGGTGGTTGTTCATCTTCATGATTTCAGCCACTTTATACACAGGCATGTCCATCGCGTTGGCAATCTCCTCGGTGGTGGGCAGACGGTTGAGGGTCTGCTCCAGACGAGCGGTTTCCTTCTTGATTTTGTTGATGACGCCCACTTGGTTCAGCGGCAGTCGGACAATACGAGATTGGTCGGCGATAGCTTGCAGGATAGCCTGGCGAATCCACCATACGGCGTAAGAGATGAACTTAAAGCCGCGCGTTTCATCGAAACGCTGCGCGGCTTTAATCAATCCTAAGTTACCCTCATTGATAAGGTCTTGCAACCCGATACCCTGATTTTGGTATTGTTTTGCTACGGAGACGACGAAACGCAAATTGGTGGTTACCAATTTGTTAAGCGCATCCTCGTCTCCGGCTTTGATTTTGCGTGCCAGTTCCACCTCCTCGTCCGCACCAATCATCTGCACCTTGCTGATGTCCGACAGGAATCTTTCCAACGATGCCGAGTCTCGGTTGGTGATGGATTTCGATATTTTAAGTTGTCTCATTTGTTTATTAACCCCTTCCTTATATTAATAATATGAATTGTAACTTCAACTGATATATAGATTGTAGTTTCAACAAAAATCTATCAGTTTATTTTTCAATCTTATCAGTTGTACCCTGACTATTCAATAAAGTTACATTTTTGGTGATTTTTTCTTTGTTTCGGACCAAAACGACCTTCACTTTGTCACCTGGAGACTTTGTTTTGAGCACTCCGCGCACCTCTGGGAGGCTATTTACGGGCGTATCGTCAATATGGGTGATGACATCGCCTTCTTGGAATCCGTTCTGGGCAGCAGCACCATTGTCAGACACTTCGGCCACATAGATTCCATTTACATTACTGAGGTTCAGCTCTTTAGCGTTGGTAGCATTCAATTCCATGATGGAAACGCCGAGATAGGCCTGTTGGGTGACACCGAAATGTTGCAGGTCGTATGCAATCTTTTGCACGATATTGGATGGGATGGCGAAGGAGTAGCCTGTGTAGTAACCGTTACCGGAGGCGATGGCGGTGTTGATGCCCACCAAACGGCCAGTGGCGTCAACGAGTGCGCCGCCTGAGTTACCAGAGTTCACAGCTGCGTCGGTTTGGAGATAGACCTCATCAGAGGTGTTGCCACGACCCGTGCTCAGCTGACGTGCCTTCGCACTGATGATGCCGGCGGTGACGGTGGAGTTGAGCCCCATCGGATTACCGATGGCCAGCACCCATTCGCCGATACGCACAGAATCGGAGTTCGCGAACTTCAAGTAAGGGAGGCGAGACTCGTTGATTTTGAGGAGCGCGAGGTCGGAGGCAGGGTCGGTGCCGATGATTTCGCCGTCATATTCGCGCTTGTCGTTCAGCGTGATGGTGATTTTTTCGGCATCTTGCACCACATGGTTGTTGGTCACAATGTAACCATCGGAGGAGATGATGACACCCGAACCGGCGGCTTGAACCGGGTAGGTGCTCGGTGCGGAACCGAAGAAATGCTCCCATATCGTACCGCCGAAAAAGTCATCCCACATGGAGTTTTTTTGCGTAAATTCGGTCTTAATATAGACTACTGCGTTCACAGAAGACTCTGCAGCATCGGTTAAATCGACGTATCTCGTGCCTTGGCTCTCTTTTTGTGCGCATCCCGAGTATGAGCAGGAGAAAAAGGCCAACATAGTGAATAACAACACTTTAGAAACTTTTAATGTCTTCATATCTTTATATTTTTAATGATTGACGTTCATACAAAACAGCTCAATAACGCAAAAGTTTAAAAAAAATTGCAGGCGAAAAGTTTGTATCAAAAAAAATTTTATTTTTGCCGCCCAAAAAATTACAAACAAAAATAATACCAAAATGTACGCAATTGTAGAAATAGCCGGGCAACAATTCAAGGTTGAAAAAGACCGCAGAGTCTATGTTCAACGCCTTCAGGCTGAAGAAGGTGCGCAAGTCAAATTTGACAGCGTTATGTTAGTGGATAATGACGGTGATGTGAAAGTGGGTACGCCTACCGTTTCCGGTGCCAGCGTGACCGCTACCGTTCTCCAACACTTGAAAGGTGACAAAGTTCTCGTTTTCAAGAAGAAAAGAAGAAAAGGTTATCAGAAATTGAATGGTCATCGCCAATGCTTGACCTCCATCAAGATTGATAACATTACTCTGTAAAATTTAGTATTAACGATTAAAATTTAGACTTATGGCTCATAAAAAAGGTGTCGGTAGTTCTCAGAACGGCCGCGAATCAGCTAGCAAAAGATTAGGTTTGAAAATTTTCGGCGGTCAATTCGCCAAAGCTGGCAACATCATCGTTCGCCAAAGAGGTACTGTCCACAATCCTGGCAAGAACGTGGGTATGGGTAAAGACCACACGCTCTTCGCATTGTGCGACGGCATCGTTGAATTCAAGAAAACCTATAAGGACAGATCTTACGTCTCTGTGGTTCCTACCCAAGAATAGTAGGTCGATTGTCAAGATTCAAAAAAACACCTCCGAAATGGAGGTGTTTTTTTTATACATATATATACAACTTTATATAAAAAAAGTGTACCTTGCAGTTTGCGAACTTACTGAAACTGCATAAACTCATTAAAAACGTAATAATCTGAAAATCAAATAAATAATTATTAATAAAACTACTTTATTATGAAAAAGACTTTTATTAAAGTCGTGTGGATTGGCGGTACTTTTCTGCCTTTTTGCATTCACAGGAAGCCTGTCTGCACAGGTGGCTGTTAACAAAACAGAGACGTTCAAGGTGCAGGACGGCAATGGTGACTACACCTGGACAGTGCCTACCGAAATGGATGGTCACCCCATCACGGTAACCTACATTCGTTTTGAAGCTATCGGCGGCGGCGGTGCCGGTGGTTATGTTTATGACCACAAAGGAGGTGAAGCTGCCAGCGGCGGCGGTGGCGGCGGCGCATACACGTACCTCGAAGTTGCCAACCCCCAAGAAACCAGCTACACTATCCATGTTGGTAAAGGTGGCACAAGCATTGCCAGCAGCAGAACGAACACCGACGGTGAATTCTCTTCTGTGTCAGCTACTGGCGGCTTCATTCTTAAGGCTGCCGGCGGTAAAACCGTAGTGCCGACCAATCACGGCATATCCACCAACTACTACACTTTTGCAGGTGCATTAGGCGGACAAGTCGCGGATTGTATCCCTGAAGGAAACGCATCCGCTGGTGGCAATGGTTCAAACGGCAGCTATGGTACGTTATCGACCCATAGTGGCGAAGGCGGCTATGCTGAAGGTCCTGCCGGTATCGCAGGCATGGGCGGCCACACCGATAATAAAACCTACTTCACATCCGGTGGTGCTACAGGTAACCCTGGCTTTAATTACGGCGGCGGCGGCTCCGGCGCACAAGGTTATAGCGTTCGTGTGGTTGGTAATAACATCGGGTGGCAGAAGATGCCGAGGCTACCGTGTGCAATGACATGACCTTTGAACTTCCGTTGAATATTGTGCTGACCAATCTTACTTATGATGACATCGCTTTCGATTTCAATCAAATTATCTTTGTTTCCGAATATGTCACCCGCGTTGGTGAGTTCAGCGTTGATGAAAACTTTGTGTTGACCGGCAAATTCCACAATTCCGCAGCAGAAGCTAAACCTTACGTTTTGACGGTTAGCATAAGAACTAGCGGTAACAATCCTACAGAATTGGCTTCTCTCATAGTCAACTTCAACGTTAATGATTCGCTTAAGGTCGGCTCAGTGACTTTAGATGATAATGCTTGCAATAATGCCATAGTTGTCATGGGCGAAGCTACTGGCGGTAGTGGTACCTATACTTATGTATGGCTGGATGATAATCAGCTGATTCCCGACGCCAATGGTTTGTCTTATTCACCTACTTCAGGTCCGACGCATTATATTAGTGGTGTGGTTAACGACGTTGTTTGTGGAACTGCAGATACATCAAGACCTGCTGTTACAGTGTTTTATCATCATTCTGCTCATCCTATCGACCCGGGTATCATTGGCAGAAACGATACCATCGTGTGCCCCAACAACACCTATACAACCACTCTTTATGCAAATACGACGGCATCTGGTACTATCCAATGGCAAAGAAAATATAACGACAATGAATGGCAGAATGTCATTTCCCATGGTCCCAGCCACGGTAAAGGTTGGGCTGTTCCCACTTTGGCTCAGTACAACGCAATGATGGCTATTGCCGGTAGTGTTGAGAATTTGAAAGCTACCACGGGCTGGCTTCCTGAATATGTCGGCACCAACGAGACGGGCTTCACCGCTATCGCTCCTGGTTTCTACAACGCTTCTGCCGATCAGTTCCAGAAACATCTGACATTCGCAGGCTTCTGGACCAGCTCACGCTCTGATGTGGCTGGCACTGGCGTGATCTTCGAGATCAACTACAACTGCGACAACGGAACTCCTTCCGGCGCTCCCGAAGCAAACAAGTACAGCGTCCGCTGCGTGAAAGTGAACGTTGAAGATTAAGACGAGTAATCGTTTCATAAAAAAAGTCCGCTGCCGAAAAGGTAGCGGACTTTTTTTGTTAAAAGGCAATAGGCAAAAGGCAACTGCTAACTGCTAACTGCTAACTACTAACTGCTAACTGCCCTTGATTTGCCATCCGATGTCAGAACGATAGAAGAGATCGGGATGCGCCATTTTTTCAACGCCTTTGTAAGCATCCTGTTTTGCCTCCTGCAGCGTCTTGCCTTTGCCCACAACAAAAAGGACACGACCGCCATTGGAGTACAACTGTCCGTTCTCTTCCTTCACGCCCATGCAGAAAACCAGTTGCGGAACATCTGCGGGGTTGTTCAGCGGAATATTTTTGGTGTAGCTACCAGGATATCCTTTGGCCGCTAAAACCACGCCTAAAAAGGCTTCATCGTAAAACTCAGCTTTAACATCTTTATTCTCAAGAATATCAAGCATTAACTGTGCGAGGTCGCTCTTGAGTTTCGGGAGCACTACCTCAGTCTCGGGATCGCCGAAACGGGCGTTGAACTCAATCACTTTCGGACCATCCTGGGTCAGCATCAGACCGCCGTAGAGGATACCGCAGAACGGACAACCTTCTGCTACTAAAGCTTTTGCGGTCGGTTTCATGATGTGCTCCACCGCCCAGTCGATCTGTGCTTGCGGAATGACAGGCACAGGGGCGTATGCACCCATACCGCCGGTGTTCGGTCCCTTGTCGCCATCGTAGGCGCGCTTGTGGTCTTGCGCAATCACGAGCGGCACCACCTGTTCGCCGTTCACCAAGGTAAGCAACGAGAATTCAGGGCCTTGCAGAAATTCTTCCATCACCACCTTGCCCTTACCGAAGTGGTTGTCCAACAACATGTCTTTCAATGCGTTATCTGCTTCTTCCATCGTCATGGCGACCACTACGCCCTTACCGGCAGCCAATCCGTCGTATTTGATGACGATAGGGGCACCCTGCTCGTTAAGATACTGTTTAGCAGCGTCATAATCCTCAAAAGTGCGGTAAGCTGCTGTAGGAATCTGATACTTGTGCATCAAATCTTTGGCAAACTCCTTACTGCTTTCAATACGGGCTGCCGCTGCGGTCGGGGCGAAAATGCGCAGTCCTGCAGCACGGAACACCGTCGCGATGTCACAGGCGAGGGCCGCTTCCGGACCCACCACCGTCAAATCGATATGGTTTTCCAATGCAAAATCACGCAGCTGCTCGCATGCGGTTTCGTCGATGTTGACCAACTTCACTTGCGTATTTGTCTGTGCAGCAATGGATAACATGCCAACATTGCCGGGAGCGATAAAAATTTCGGGCTTCAACGCCGATTGAGCCATTTTCCAAGCGATGGCATGCTCGCGACCACCGCGTCCGATAACTAATATTCTCATTCTTCTTTTGTTATAGCGAATCCATTGTAGCGCGTCATCACCTGCTCAACATAGTTAACCGTATGCTTGCCAGGGTAATAACCACATTTTACGACAGGATCGCGGTAATACTCTTTATGTGATTTCTTAATCAGATATTCTGAAACATTCGACCATTTTGTATGATCGTCTTCATGCTTTTTACACAACTCAATGGCATCGAGAATGTGTCCGGGTCCAGAATTGTAAGCGGCCACTGTAAAGTAATACAGGTCGTTAGTATCTACCTTGTTCCTGAAGATGTTGCACAGGAACGAGATATATTTGGCACCGGCCCAAATCTGGTCTTCCACGGAGGAAGAGTCGGTGATGCCGTAGCGTTCGCAAGTGACGGGCATCATCTGCATCACGCCGTAACTGCCCCCAAATCCAACCAAATCAGGGATAAACCGTGACTCTTGATAGATGATGGACGAAATCAGACGCCAATCGAAACCGTATCTACTGGCCGCCTTTTTCATCACCGCGTCGTAATGCGAGGTGCTGTTTTTGCTCTTGCCGAACGACCGCGAGATGACGTAGGAGTGGGGCGACAAGTACTTTTCACACAGCGATTGATACTTGTTGGTCTCCTTGAAGTTCGTAAGCCATTGATTGATAGAGTCGTTAAGTGTTTTGTAGTGGTTGTTGAGAATCCATGTGCGCGGGAAATTGTCACCCACGCGCGGCCCGATGGTCAGCTGAGTGTAGAACGGCATCAACGTGATGGCTTCATTGTAGTTGCAGATGGCATAATCGATGGTTTTGTCCACCAGCATATCCATCAAATCCTCAATGGCCATATCGGGATTATGCTGCACTTGCCATGACGACGGATCCTCTAAAGAGCTAAAATCCAACTTGTTGTAATATTTTGCGGAAGTGTTCACGATATGTGGCAACGTATCGTAAGCGCTGTCCTTCTTACGCATGATCAGCACCGGATAGGTGTAGGCAATCGGTTCGGAAATCGCGATGTAATCCGGTATATAGTTCGCCTTGTCGAAATCGAAACAGACGATGTCATACTTGTTGGAAAGGGCCGTCAAAAACATCGATTCGGCATCCGCTTCAATGGTAATATCGACGGGACGTTGGAAATCCTTCTCCAACTGCTTCAGGATATCATACTGGAAACCAATCACAGAACCTTGATACACAAAGTAATCGGCAGCATGATAGAACAGGCACACAGACAACGTGTCGCTGTGTACCTGATGTTTTCTTTCCAGTTTGGGAATATGCAATTTAGGTAACACCCGCCCACGCGAAGAAATGATAATCAACAGTAGGAGGGTCGCGATGATTAGGAAAAGATAACTATAATGTTTCCTATTCAAAATCAGTTATTTAGTTAGTCTCGACCATCATGATGGACTTCTCTGTCGTTTCTCCTTCGTTCACTTGTATCTGAGTGGTACCTGTGTATTTGGTGATGGTAACGATAGAGCTGTCAAATTCATCATAGACAGTGTCAATTTTCACCGCATTGACAATCAGCAAAGCAGGATATTCAAGCGTATAGGTGAAGACGCCTTGGGCATTGGTAAGTACATTTTGCACTTTCGCGATGTCGGGTCTCACAGCCATTCCGGCGTTGTATTTCACCGTATCAAAGGAAATACTGGCGAACGGCACCAAAGTATCCGGGTCCAAACCGTTTCTGGAGTAAAAACAGGACACTTTCAAGTTGCAGGAATGATCTTTCTTGCATTGGACAAAGAAAAACATGCCTATGACAGCAACCATGATCGGCAAAAAAATTCTCATTTTTTTCATAAAGCTTTATTTCTAAAAACAAAGGGCAAAAATACTAAATATTTCATAACGCACCATCATCTCATTTTATTATCAGCAAAATAAATCTTCCCAAAGTGATGTCGGGCTTAAACAATCGGGAAAATTGTAAAGGAAAAGCGTACTCATATTGGATAATTTTGTATTTTTGCCGTTTAATCTTCAAAAAAAGGACTTTATCATATTAAAAAAACGGAAGAATTGAAAAAGAAATACGCTTGGATTGCTGCAATTGTTGTGATTTTGCTCATACTGATTGACCAACTCATCAAATTTTGGGTGAAAACCAACATGACCATAGGGGAGACGATCCCTCTGCTGGGACAATGGTTCAACTTACATTTTGTGGAAAACGAAGGCATGGCTTTCGGAATCAGTTTCGGGAAACAAATCGGCAAGTTTCTACTCTCCCTCGTGCGCATACTGCTGGTAGGTGTTCTCTGCTGGTATTTTGTCAAACGACTGAAAGAAAACAAGATGGATGGTGTCGTGTTGACGATTTTCTGTCTGGTGGTCGCCGGTGCATTGGGCAACATCATCGACAGTATGTTCTACGGCATCTGGTTCACGGAAAGCGACTTCTTGGAAGCCGCCAAATGGTCGCCTGGACACGGTTATGCGCCGTTTTTCTTCGGAAAAGTGGTGGACATGTTCTATCTGAAGCTTTTCCCGATTCCAGAAAAATTCCCGCTTTGGGGTGGTTCTTACTTCTTCCCCGCCATCTTCAACTTCGCTGACTCCTGCATCACAATCGGTATCGTCCTGGCAATCATTTTTAACAAACGGATTTTCAACGATTTAGAGAAAAAAGAGGATGAGGGTGTAATAAATGACGGGGTTGAGGCATCTGATGTAGAGAGTAGGCAATAGGCAATAGGGAGTAGGCCTTAGAATTAAGGGTCAAGGGTCGAGGGTCGAGTCAATAGTCTAAGTTTAAGATAATAATCAAAGTTCAAATAAACAAATCAAAAGTACTATGAAATTTTTAACCTTTTTGAAAAAACAACTGCTGTTAGTGGCAGTTTTGGCGATCACGGCGCCGGTTTTTGCCGTGAATCCGCCAGATGAGGGCATGTGGTTGCCTATGTTCATCAAAAATTACAACTACGCGCAGATGCAGAAGATGGGTCTGAGACTGACCGCTGAGCAACTGTACGACATCAACCACTCTTCCTTGAAGGACGCTATCGTGCAATTGGGCGACGGTTTCTGCACGGGCGAGATCGTCTCCAAAGACGGTTTGATGTTCACGAACCACCACTGTGGTTACTCTTCTGTCGTGGAACTCTCCAGTGTGGAGCACGACTACCTCAACAACGGTTTCTTTGCCATGAGCAAGGAAGAGGAATTGCCGGTGAATTTCCACGTGCATTTCCTTGAAAGAATGGAAGATGTGACCAGCATCGTGTTGGCGAAGGTGGATGAAAAGACCACAGAGAGCGAACGCGCAAAATATGTGGAAGAGGCCATCAAGAAACTGAAAAAGGAGAATTCCGCTGACGGTCGCTACAAAGTGGTGGTGAAACCCTTCTACGAAGGCAACGAGTACTACATGTTCGTTTACACCATGTATGAGGATGTGCGCCTCGTGGTGGCTCCCCCGAGTGCCATCGGTAAATTCGGTGGCGACACCGACAACTGGATGTGGCCTCGTCACACGGGCGACTTCACCGTGTTCCGCATCTACACCGCTCCCGACGGTTCCCCCGCGAAATACTCTAAGGACAACGTTCCGATGAAACCGAAACACTATCTGCCTATCAGCTTAAAAGGCTATCAACCTGGCGATTACACCATGATTTGGGGTTACCCCGGCACCACCAACCGCTTCATGACCTCCTACGAGGTGCAGAACGAGATCAACATCAACGCTCCCGCTATCTATGAGCCGTTGGATATCATCCTGCCCGTGATGCACGATGCCATGGAAGCCGATAACAAGGTGAATCTTCAATATGCCGACAAACACGCCAGTCTGGCTAACTACTGGAAAAACCAACACGGTGAGGTGGAGAGCTTGAAAGCCCTCAAAGTGGTGGAATCCAAAGCCAAACAAGAGGCTGAACTGACCAAATGGATCAACGCCGACAAGACCCGCAAGGAGAAATATGGCAACTGTCTTGCCGAAATCGAAAAGATCTGCAAGGAAGTAGATGGTGCCAAATACAAATCCGCATTGAACGGCAATCTGCAGTTCTCTGCTTCTCCCACGTTGCTTGCTACTCTGCGTCTGCAAGGCCAGCTGAAACTCGACAAAGGGGAAAAGAAATTCGACGACAGCAAAGTGGAAAAACTGTTGAAGGCGTTTGACAAGTACAACAACGACACCGATCCCGCCACGGAAGCCAAAATCGTGGTCGCTTGCCTCAAAACATGGGAAGGCCATTCCGATGCCAACCGTCCTGACCTTACGTTCTTCACCAAGAACTACAAAGGCAACTACGATGCTTTCGAGAAGGCTATGCTCAACTCCATTTTCATCAGCAAAGATAATTTCGAGAAATTCTTAAAGAAACCCTCTAATAAGGTGCTTGAGAGCGATCCCTCTTATCAATATTTCCAAGCGTTGCTGCAATATGTGATGTCAGCCTCCTCCGCCATGGATGTGGAAGAGAAGCTGGAAGTTCCGCGCCGCACTTACATTGCCGCTTTGAAGGAGATGAATGCTTCCACGCCGATGTATCCGGATGCCAACAGCACCATGCGTACCACTTTCGGTACCATTTGCGACTACTATCCTGCTGATGGTGTGCACTATAACTACTACACCACCACCAAGGGTATCCTCGAAAAAGAGATTCCTGGCGATTTCGAATTTGACGTGCCTGCAAAGTTGAAAGACCTCATCTTGAAGAAAGATTTCGGTCAATACTTGGATAAAGACGGTACAATGCATGTCTGCTTCCTCTCCAACAACGACATCACCGGTGGTAACTCTGGCAGCCCGATCATGAACGGTAATGGAGAACTCATCGGTTTGGCTTTCGACGGCAACTGGGAAGCATTGAGCAGCGACATCGTCTTCAACACCGATCTTCAACGCTGTATCAACGTTGACGTCCGCTACGTCCTCTTCGTCATCGACAAGTACGGCGGTGCCGGTTATCTGTTGAAAGAAATGGACATTCGCAAATAATTAGGAATTTTATTGAAATCCTATATTGTAGAGACGTGCCATGGCGCGTCTCTACGTGTTTTAAATAGAACCAGTAGAGACGCATGATTTTGTGAGACGCAAGATTTTGCGTCTCTACGTTTGTTTTAATGGATTCAATATCAACTGATAACACTCCAGTTGGTGTCACGTCGCATCTGTTTTTCCAGCGTTTCGGCGAGACGTTTGTGTTCGGGCAACGAGAGGTCGGGGTCTTTCTCCAGTATCTGTTGGGCGTAGTTGCGGGTGTAGGCCACCAACTTTTCGTCTTTGGTGAGGTCGGCGATTTTGAAGTCGAGCATACCGCTTTGGCGGGTACCTTGCAGGTCGCCGGGACCGCGCAACTGCAGGTCGATATTGGCGATTTCGAAGCCGTCGTTAGTCTCCACCATCGCATTCAGGCGCTTGCGACCCTCGGTGGAGAGCTCGTATTTGGACATGAGAATGCAGTACGACTGATTGCCGCCACGCCCTACCCTACCGCGTAGCTGATGCAGCTGCGAGAGTCCGAAGCGCTCGGCATTTTCGATGACCATCACTGTGGCATTCGGCACATCAATACCCACCTCAATCACCGTAGTGGAGAGCAAAATCTGGATCTGCCCCTTCTTGAAACAGTTCATGGTGTAATCCTTCTCCTCGGCCTTCATCTTGCCGTGTACCACCCCGATACTGTATTCCGGTGGCGGGAAACTGCGCTCGATAGCTTCGTAACCTGCCTGTAAATCAAGTAAATCCAGCGCCTCTGACTCCTGAATCAAAGGATAGACGACGAACACTTGCCGTCCTTCCGCAATCTGCTGTTTCAAGAAACCGAACATTTTGAGGCGGTCTTTCTCGTAATAATGCAATGTGACAATAGGTTTACGTCCCGCGGGCAGCTCGTCAATGACGGAGACATCCAAATCGCCATAGAGGGTCATCGCCAAAGTGCGCGGAATCGGCGTGGCGGTCATCACTAAAATGTGCGGCGGTATAGTTCCGCTCTTGCGCCACAATTTTGCCCGCTGCTCCACCCCAAAACGATGTTGCTCGTCAATAACGACAATTCCTAACTTGTTGAAAACCACGTTGTCTTCGATAAGTGCATGCGTGCCGATGAGGATATTCACCTGCCCGTTTTCCAAGTCGGCGAGCAGCTGTTTGCGCTTGGCCGTTTTGGTGGAGCCAGACAGGAATTCGACGCGTAACCCCAAGGGTTCCAGCTGTTTGCTGATTTTTTCGTAATGTTGGGTGGCGAGGATTTCCGTCGGAGCCATCATACAGGCTTGATAACCATTATCGATAGCCAACAGCATGCTGAAAAGCGCGATAATCGTTTTGCCGCTGCCCACATCGCCTTGTAGCAGACGGTTCATCTGACGACCGCTGCCCACATCGCCGCGAATCTCCCTGAGCACCCGTTTCTGCGCATTGGTAAGGTCGAACGGCAAGCATTCCTTATAGAAAGTGTTAAAATAATGTCCTACTTGCGAGAAGACAAAGCCCTCGAAGCGGTTGGTATTTATCAGTTTGAGTTTCAGCAGTTTAAGCTGCGTAAAGAAGAGCTCGTCGAACTTCAGACGAAGGGCAGCCTGCGACAGTTTCTGGTTGTCCTCAGGATAATGGATGTTGACAAGCGCATCGCGCAAGGTCATCAGGTGCAGCTCCTCCACCATCTCTCGTGGCATGGTTTCCGGGATGATGTCCTTGACCTGAGCCAGCAGATTGGCAGTCAGCTTGGACATTGCCTTGGAATCCAGCGATTTCTTCTTAGCCGTCTCTGAGGTGTTGTAGAGGGGCTGGAAACGCAGCGAGACGGGCGAATTCTGCTGTTGTGCCGGATCGATGAGCTCCGGATGGGTGATGTTCCACCGCCCGTTAAAAAGTGTCGGTTTGCCAAAGATGACGAACTCGGTGCGCGATCTCAGTACATCTTGCACCCAACGGATGCCGTTGAACCAAACCAACTCGATGCTGCCGGTCTCGTCGGAGAAGGTCGCGGTGAGCCGCATCGCCCGCATCTGACCCACAATGCGTATATCCTTGATAGTACCGCGCAAAAGAATATAACCGCCGTCGTTCACAATGTCGCTGACGTGATACACGTGCGACTTGTCAATGTGGCGGTAGGGAAAATAATACAATAAGTCGTTAAAAGTCTGGATATTGAACTCCTTGCGGAGCACAGCACCGCGCTTTTCACCCACTCCTTTCAGGAATTCGATGGGCGTTTGTAGTAAGTCTGTGGTTGGTGTAGTCATTGATTGAGTAGTTATAAGGTTAATAGTTTAAGGTTTAGGGTTTAGGGTTTAGGGTTTATGGTTTAAGGTTTAGGGTTTAAGGTTTAGGGTTTATGGTTTATGGTTTAGAGGTTAAAAGGCAATAGGGAATAGACAATAGTCAAAAGTCATACGTCATACGTCTAAGTTCTATGTCTAAGTCCTATGTTTAAGTTCTAATAGCCAAAAGCGAATAGCTAAAAGCCAAAAGCTAAATAGATTCCAAGCAGCGCAAAATAATCCGGCACGAATCATCAATCTCCTCCTCCGAAATTGTCAGCGGGGGGGAGATGCGGAAGGCGGTGTCGCAGAAGAGGAACCAGTCGCTCATGATGCCGTATTCCTTGAAAAGGGCCATCATCTTGAAGAGTTTCTCGGAAGAGCCGAGTTCTACAGCCATCAGCAGGCCACTGCGACGGATTTCTTGCACATGCGGTGCATTTTTCAACGCCTCTTCATAACGTTTTCCCTTCTCTTCGACATCAGCAACCAATTGATTATCAATATTATACTGGAGTGCGGCAAGTCCCGCAGCACAGCACACAGGATGTCCCCCGAAGGTAGTGATATGTCCCAAAACGGGATTGCTTTGGAGAGCGTCCATAACCTCTTTGGAGGAGATGAAGGCACCGAGGGGCATGCCGCCACCGAAAGCTTTCGCCAGGCAGACGATATCGGGAGTCACGCCATATTTTTGCATGGCGAACATCGCGCCCGTGCGACCCATTCCCGTCTGTATCTCATCGAAAATCAGCATAGTACCTGTCTCGTCGCAACGTTTGCGAAGGGCTTGCAGATAGCCCTCTTTCGGAGGAATCACGCCCGCCTCGCCTTGCACAGGTTCCACCAACACGCAGGCGGTCTCCTCGTCAATGCGGTTAATGTCGTCGAAGTTGTTGAACCACAGGTATTCCACATTGGGAAGCAGTGGCTGGAAGGGAGCCTTCCAAGTATCGCCCTCAGGCGAAGCCATCATGCTGAGCGAACCGTGGTTGGAGCCGTGGTAGGCGCAATGCATCGACATCATCTTGTGCCGACCCGTGTAGCGTTTGGCCAGTTTCAACGCCCCTTCCACCGCCTCGCTGCCCGAGTTGACGAAATAGACGCTGTCCAAGGGGTCTGGAAGCAGTTCGGAAAGCAGTTTCGCATACTGCACCTGCGGTTTTTCCACCAATTCGCCATACACCATAACATGCATGTAATCAGCAGCTTGCTGTTGTACCGCAGCAATCACCTGTGGATTGGCATGACCGACGTTATTCACCGAAACGCCCGACACCAAATCATAGTAACGTTTTCCTTCCGGGGTATAGAAAAAAACGCCTTCCGCGCGTTCCACTTCCAATAGCAGCGGCTCGGGAGAGGTCTGTCCAATATGTGCCAAAAACTGTTGACGTAGTGTTTTCATTATTGTTTTGAATTTTGGTGCAAAAGTACATAAAATTCAAATAAAAAAAAACGGCCACGATTAGTGGCCGTTTTTTTTTATTATTCGCCCCTATTGGAAGGCGTTTTCGCTCAGGCCGTCGCCGGAGATGGCGAGGCGAGACATGTAGGAGGGTGCCTCTTTGCCGAGGTATTTATCGACGTAAATCTTGGCGAGGTACTGACCCAACATGAAGCCGTGTCCGCGCATACCGACCAAGAGGCCGTGTTCGGGATCCACAATGTAGCGCGGCTCGGTGTAGTAGCCCGCCCAGGTGGCCTGGAAGCTGACGTTCTTCAACTGCGGAATCCAGTCGATGAACATTTCGGCGCACACCTGTAGGAAGTCCTGCGTGTTGTACTTCAGCTCCTTACCGGCTTGCAGTTGCTCAGTAGCAGGCGATGCACAGCCGATAATCTGGCCAGTCTCCGCGAACTGCTGTCCATAAACGGCGGAGAAGCCTTTGTACTTCCGACGGTCGATGAGCATGTCCAAAGAGTCACCATCCTTACCCAACATCGGCAAACGATGCGTGATAAAGGCTTGGTGCTTAATGGGATACAAGCCGAGATACATGCCCAGCTGTTCTGCAAACTTGTTAGCGCTCGGTCCCAAAGCATTCACGAAATGCTCGCAGTGGTACTCCACGTACTGCTTGTCGTGGGTTTTCACCAGGGCCATGAAGCCCTTGGCGGTCTTCTGCACCTCCAACAGACGGGTATCTTCCAACAGTACGCCGCCCTTTTCGATGGCGAGGTTGCGGATGTAGTTGATGGTGGGACCGGGCGTGGCCTGCCAGCACGCGTTCGTGATGCAGGCGGCCTGGTAGGTGTTGAGGTTCGGGTTGAAGTAGGGCGAAACCTCCTTCAGGAAGTCCTTCTTATCCACCATGTAGCCGTCGCTCCATTCGAGGGATTTCTCCAACGCTTTGTAGTTGGCCTCGTCGTGGGCAAATCCGACGTAGCGTGTGGGCTTGTAGTTGATATTGGTGACCTTCTGGATGGATTCAAAGATAGCGCGGTTATGTTCCGCAATATCAGCGATTTCCGGGACAGAGAAGCTAGGACGACCGCCGCCAATACAGCGCCAGGAGGAGCCTCTTTCGGCATTGCAGAGCACCACCTTCTTGCCAGCCTCGGCGAAGTAGCGGAACAGACCGCTACCCGTGATACCGCCGCCCGCCACAAAGACGTCACACTCGACCTTCTTGGTAGCTTGTCCGTGGACGTTGGTCACGAATTCCGCAGGTTTGTCATTCGGAACGAGCTCGCCGATGTTGAGCTGTGAGGAGAGCGGACCACGCGGGGTAGCATCGCCCACCACTTCTACACCGTGGCTGGCCAAAAGCAGCTTCACGCGCGGGATACAGCGTTTACCACGACAAGGACCCATACCGATACGGGTGATATGCTTCAACTCATCCACAGAGATGATTTTTTTGCCTCTCACCGCCTCTAAAATGGTGTCGATATTGACATCGTCGCAGTGACAGACATAAGCGGGATCTTCTTCTTCCTTGCCTAATTTCTGCCAGTTCAGCGGTTCTGGATAGTTTGCCTTGAGGATGAATCCGGTGACGCTCATCAACGCTTCACCGCTGACATCCAGCGCTTTCACGCGGGCCACATGCGTCTTGTTCTCGCCTTTGGTGATCTTCTCGATGACACCTTCGCCGACCTTCTTGCCGTTGTCATCCACGAGGAAGACCTCAGCGTTCTCCTCCGCATCGTACTCAAACGGCAGGAAGAGCCAGTTCTTGGGCAGATTGTAGCCAAACAGTGCCAGACCGGGACAGTGGTTGACGCATTTCATACAACCGATGCACTTGTCGTAGTCGATTTGCGGCACGTGGTTGGTGGCGATTTTGGTAATCGCGCCTTGCGGGCAGGCGAACGTGCAGGGGTTGCAGGCGAAACCATAGAGGCAGTCGGCCATCACGAACGGCTTCTGTAGACGATCACCGGCAGGACGGTTGGGTTTCTCCAGCACGCGCACGGGATGTTGCTGGGAATCAGCATAATCCTTGGTCACGGCGAGATAGTCGTCGTAGTTGAAGCGCACGTTCAAGGCTTGGGCAATCTCCATGGCGGCCTGTTTGCCGCGAAGCACAGCGCAAGTACCTTCACCCACGCGGGTGGCGTCGCCAATGCCGTAGGTGTTGAGTCCGAAGGTGACCTTGCCCTTTTCGAGGATGAGGTTGTCGGGCTTCAAGCCGGTACATATATTAATCAGGTCGATATCTTTGATAATCTGCTCTGTGCCGGGCACGGGGCGGAAGTTCTGGCATTCGGCAATCACCGCGCCGACCACGCCGGTGTGGTCCTCGTTGGGGATAGCCTTAAGCAGGGTGTGGGAGGTGAGGATGGGGATACCGAGACGGCGCACGCGGTTGGCCTGCACCGGGAATCCGCCCTCATGGTCCATCGCTTCCACGATAGCCACCACCTTGGCGCCAGCCTGAACGGCCTGATACGAAGTGAGATAGCCGATATTGCCAGCCCCGATGGTGAGGATGCGTTTGCCGAGAAGCGTATGCTGCAGGTTCATCATCTTTTGGACGACAGCGGCAGTATAAACGCCCGGCAGGTCGTCGTTCTCGAAGGTGGGCATAAACGGGAATGCGCCCGTAGCCACCACGAGGAAGTTGGCATCCACGAAGAAGATGCTGCCGTCGGCCATGTTCTTGGCGGCCACGCGTTTACCTTCGAGGATGTCCCACACGGTGCTGTTGAGCAGTATGCCAGAATGGTCGTCGCCGGCGAGCGTCTTGGCGATGTCGAAACCGCGCATACCGCCGTATTTCTGCTCCTTCTCGAAGAAGAAGAACTGGTGGGTCTGCATGGTGAACTGTCCGCCGATGCGGTCGTTGTTGTCGATGACGATGTTGGGGATGCCGAACTTGTTGAGTTGTTCGCGGCAGGCGAGGCCGGCGGGACCGGCGCCGATGATGGCGACCTCGGTCTTATAGACCTTCGGGGCAGCGCAATTGCATTCGCCGGTAGCTTCGGGCAGGTGGTTGTGGGCGATCTCCTCCACCTTCTTCACGCCATCCACGAGGGTGACGCAGATGCGTTTCACCACGCCATCCACGAGCATTTCGCAGGCGCCGCATTTGCCGATACCGCAGTCCATGCTGCGCTCGCGGCCTTTCAAACTGTGGCTGTGGATGGGGAAACCTGCCTGATGCAGGGCGGCCGCGATGGTGTAACCCTTCGCAGCCTTCACTTGCTGACCCTTGTATTCAAAGGTCGTAATCTCCCGTTCGGGGATGTCCAAGATGGGATGATGTGTAATCGGATACATGATTCTTGTTCTTATATTTTTGATTGTTGTTGATTCCGAAAATTACAGATTGCAAAAATAGTTTTTTTTCAAACCGCCGTCAAGAAAAAATTTTTTGCGGGTTCGCCTGCGGCGAAAAGAGAGGTGTCACCACAGAAAGCACAGAAAGGTTCGCCTGCGGCGAATATTTGGTTTTAGGTCACACAGATTGCACGGATTGCACAGATTATGGGGCGTCTGGGTGCGGTTTAGGCGATGGTGGTCTCCTCTGCTTTGGGTCCTTTCAGGATTGTTGCCAGCATGTAAAGCCCTCGCTCGGTGAAAGCTTTAGGATTTGATGGTGAATACAACAGATTCCCTAGGTTATCAAAAATTTTGACAACCTCCTCCTTCTCTTTTTTGTTGAGCTCGATAATGTAGCCTTCCGGAAACTTGTTAGGATTGTTTTTAACGGCCTGGTTAACTTCACGCGTTTCAACTCCGTAGAGTTCCGCGACATGATTGGACAAAATAACCTGCTGGTTTCTCAAGGTGATCATCTTGTCTTCTACATCCATAATATTCGTCATAAAAATTTATTTTTAATGATAGTTTATTTTTAGAATAACAGAGCAGGATTGCTCAACAATGTGTCAACAATCTGATGATAAACCTGTCGGTCGGCTACCTCAGTGATAGTGGTTACTTTGTTTCCTGCATCTTTTGATGATGCGCCGCAATGAAAAATACGCTCGCCATCGGTATTGTAGTCGAGAATGATGTACCTATCATGAAAAACACCACAGGTTTGGCGAAAACTGACTTGAATGTTCGGGTATTCTCTATGAAAATCATCGTAATCGGCTTGATGAAACCCTTTTCCCGTGTTGTCGCTAAAAACGGTGATGGGAATGTTGTCCACAACGTTTTTAAGCAACACCAGCGTTTTCAGACCGATATAATTGTCTATAACAAAAACGCTACTTTTAGCAGATTTGTAGATGTTGCTATATGCGATGTTGGCCTCAACCGACTCTCCGTTAAGAATCAAGTATTCTCGTCTCGTCATCGGGTCGGTAAAGTCGCGTACCACCTTAGCCAGATCAGTTTTGGTGACCATCGTGCTCTTGATTTCTGCAATGTCAGCCGTATTTTGAGCAGTTTGAATGGATAGTTGGACCAGTTCTTTGTTCCCAATCAAGTATCTGTTTTCAACAATGAAGTCTTTCATTCCCTTGAAGGTTCTAATAAGCGCCTTACTTTGCTCGGTCGCCAGTTTGCCTTTCAAGACGGTCATAAGCATATAAATACCTTGTTCGGTAAAGGCGTAAGGCAGTGTGCGACTTTTTGAGCTTAACTTTGTGATAGGTGTAGAGCCATCATTTGCGGTCAAAATTTTTGACCGCAAAATTTCTTCATATTCAATTTTGGTCAATTGAAACCGGAAATCAGCATCGAATTTTTGGATGTTGTTCTTCACTTGTTGGTTGAATGCTTTTGTGGTGTAGCCGTAAATCGATGCCAAATCAGCATCGAGCATCACCTTGACTCCGCGTACGATATAAATCAGTTTGCTGAGGTCTTCAAAGTTGTTTGCATTTTCTGAATTCATTTCTCTTTAATTAAATTTTCAGAATGCAAACATACAAAATCCTTTCAAGAAAATCAATGGCAAAAATCAGTTTAACTTGCTAAAAATCAAACATATAAAAATGACATTTCCCGAGGTAGAAGTGGCAGATTTCGAGGTAAAAATGGCAAAATGTAAAAAATGCGCGGAGAAAATGGCACGCGAGTGTCGTGGGTGCTGGGTGGAATTTTGGAAGAAAAACTTGGCAAGTTAGCAGTTAGTAGTTAGTAGTTAGCAGTGATATCTACAGTCCTAGCTCCGCCTCCTCCAGCACGGGCTCTCCACCAGCCCTATGCGGCGGGGTGGCGGTGGATGCCGGTGTGGGAAACGAAGGCGTCCTTTGAAATAATGTTTAGGGATTAGTGGTACAATAAACTGTGTACCGCGTCGCGAACAAAAATGACTTCTCGGCCGTTCTTATCAAGAACCACCTCGTATGCGAAATGGAAATCCTCGCAAATAAAATCCTGCCAGTTGTTTTTTATCCATTCGTCTTTCCATCTCGCCTTTGGGTATATGAAATAATAATCCTTCAAAGACTCAAGAGAGGCAATTAGCCGTTCCTTTTTGGCCATAACAGTCTCCTCAGACAAGGAAATGTGCCTGCTCATCGCAGCGATATAGAAGTTGTCAATCGCTTTCACGACATTATCATCAACAATCACTTTCATTATTTGTTGTGATAATGATGATGGATGAGTTCTGTTAGATGGGCATCAAGATCCTCAAGCGTCATACTACGCTCAATCTCCTCGTCCGTTAATGTCCGAAGAGACTTTTGGGCAGGAGCAACATATTGCACTTGAGGTTCATTAACTTCTTGCAATTCAGTGTCTTCTATGGAATATTCTTTTGCCATTTTGTATTTTATTTTCTTCTGCTGCAAAGATACACATTTTTCAGGATGGCTGCTCTGTATTAACTTTTTTAAAGAACACAAAGTGTTTATTATTAACTATCCTACAGTCACACCACCGCCTCCACAGGCACGGTGCTGTCCATCAGCCCGATGCGGGTGAAAGCATACGGCAAATACCTTGAACCTCCCCTTCCGTTTAATATCGCAATTTGCGACCTCAAAGCATTTCCCTTTTCGTTCAAGGTCACAAATTGTGACCTTAAAGAATTCTGTTCCTCGTTCAAGGTCGCAATTTGCGACCTTGAAGCAACCGCCTCTTCTTGAGTTAGTTGGAACATGAAATCATTAGGGTATCGCTCAATATTTCGTTTAACTTGCTCGTTCAGCCTCTTAGTTTCAACACCATACAACATTGCCAAATCGGCATCAAGCAAGGACGGAGGCAATGCGTAGGAGCATCCGCTTCCAAGCGGATGAAACAATCAGTGAACAGTGAATCGCGAATGTTTTGTGGGTTTTTCATGGGGTTCGCCTGCGGGGAAAAGAGATGGTCACACAGAAAGCACCTCGGCCTCCACTTCCATCTTACTGAACGCGAACAATTTCTTCCCCAGGTCTTTAAGCGATGCGCCGAGGTGATACACAGTGTCGTCGATGATGAGGAAGCGGTCATGGAAGCGGTCGCATTCCCTGACGGTTACGGGCGGGTACTGCAGGTTGTGCCGTTCAACGTCTAATGATAGCGTTTCTGAAACACGCCGTGTGACAATCTCCGCCGTTACGCCACCCATTCGTTTTGCCAACATCAGAAGCACCGAATCGTCGATGTAGTTGTCGATGAGAATGATGCGTCTTTTTGCGGAACGTATCAGGTCGGAGGCGAAAGTGTAGGCGTCGAAGATCTGGCCGTCGAAGAAGATGCCTTCCACGGGTGGCAGGGCAGTTTGCACGAAGAACTCGATTTGCTCTTCAGTTTTGCTGACACGCTGCTCCAGTCTTTCAATCCGTCGATTAACTGCGTAACCGCGAAGGAGATACTCTCTCAACACTGAATTTGCCCATTGACGGAATTTCGTGGCGTTTTTAGAGCTAACGCGATATCCTACAGATAAGATGGCATCTAAGTTATAATGTATAATTCTCCTTGTAACCTTTCTGTTTCCTTCAAATCGAACTACCGAGATTTCCTCGGTAGTTGCTTCTTGTTCGATTTCCTTTTCTGCGTATAAGTTCTTTAAGTGGAAGCCAATGTTATCTTGGGAGCATCCGAACAGCAAGGCCATCTGTGATTGTGTCAGCCACACCGTCTCTTCCTCCATACGCACCTCCAATCTGATGCTGCTGTCCGGTTGGTAGAGAATGATTTCACCAGTGTTCGCAGAGGGTTGTCCGTTTTGTGCTGTTATTTCATTTTGCTTCATAAGAGAATCCTTTTCATATTGATGATTTGTGAATTTTCTAGTCCGCAAACATACAAAATCCCTTTGGGAAAATCAATGGCAAAAATCAGTTTAACTTGCTAAAAATCAAACATATAAAAATGACATTTTTTGAGGTAAAAGTGGCAGATTTCGAGGTAAAAATGGCAAAGTGCAAAAAAAGTGCAGAAATAATGGCACGCGCGTATTAGGAGAGCTGGGTGGAATTTTGGAAGAAAAACATGGCAAGTTAGCAGTTAGTAGTTAGTAGTTAGCAGTTGGTGGGGAGGAGGGGATGGAGGGCAATGCATAGAAGCATCCGCTTCCAAGCGGATGAGACGATGGTAAACGGTCAATCGCGAATGTTTTGTGGGTTTTTCATGGGGTTCGCCTGCGGGGAATTAAGATGTCACACAGATTCCACAGATTTCACAGATTTTTGGACAGGGAGGAACTTTCGCCCAAGCCCGTTAGGGATTCTATATCTGTTGCGTTTCGCTCATCTCCTGTTGGATTTCCAAAACGGTATTTCGGGCTTCCTCATCCCCATTGTCAACCGCTTCAATTGCCCATTCCAAAGCTTTGACAAGGTTTTTCTCAACACCAAAACCTTCTTTGTAACACATGGCAAGGTTGTTTTGAGCCATTGTAAATCCTTGTTCTGCGGCCTTGGTGTACCACGCTACCGCTTCTGTGGGATTTGTTTCAACCCCCTTACCATATTGATTACATAAAGCCAAACTGAATTGGGCGTTTTCGTCTCCGAATATGGCACCTTTGGTGTACCATTTTACAGCTTCAGCAAGGTCTTTTTCAACACCATTCCCATGTTCATAACAATATCCGAGATTGTTAAACGCCAATTCTTCCCCTTGTTCTGCAGCTTTCATGAACAAATCAAACGCCTTTTTTGAGTCTTTAGCAACTTTACCTTCATCATAGCAAAATGCTAGATTATACTGTGCAGGTGAAAAGCCTTGCTCGGCAGACTTAGTGTACCACTCTACAGCTTTTTCATAGTTTTTTATTACTCCATCACCGTTTTCATAGCATACAGCCAAATTGTATTGTGCCTTTTTATGTCCTTGCTCGGCTGCTTTTTTAAACCATTCAAACGATTTTTTCATGTCTTTTTCCACCCCACGTCCGAGATCATAATGCATCGCAAGGCAAAATTGGGCTTCCGAGAAACCTTGTTCTGCAGCCATCAAGTACCATTCCACTGCCTTCACATCATCCATCTCTACACCTATTCCCACCGCATAACACTCGGCAAGTCTAAATTGAGAGTGTGCTATTCCTTGTTCTGCGGCCTTAGAAAACCACTCAAAAGCCATTCGATAGTCCTTTTCAACCCCATCTCCTTGTAGATAACAAAGAGCCAAATTGTGCTGTGCTTCTGGATCTCCCTGTCCAGCAGCCTTTGTCAACCAATCTGCTGCTTTTTTATAATTCTTTCTAACACCTTCCCCAAACAGATAACATATGGCGAGATTGTTTTGGGCAACCGAATATCCTTGTTCGGCAGCTTTTGTCCACCATTCCACGGCTTTTTTGAGATCTCTTTCAACACCACAACCATTGTAGTAGCAAGAACCAATGTTGTTTTGCGCTTTTGCATCTCCTTTCTTGGCCACCCCCCCCAACTCTTCTATTGTCATTTCTGAATATAGCTTTTTCATTATGTCTTCCATAAATTTAGTTTTTAATGTTCCACGAAATGCAATTCAGCGCACCGCCTCTTTTGACGGCTTCCAAAGAGGGTATGCCGACCACTTCGCATCCGGGATTGGCTTTGGCGATTTGCTCCAGAGCCTGATTGTCTTCTTCTATACCTAATTGCGACACAAGGAGCAATTTGCCGACCTGCAGATAATTGATGTAGCACCAACTGTAATTATCATGCTTTTCTACATTGAATTTCAGCGGAATGATTTCAAACCGTTTTTCCAATATTTCATAGAAAAGGTTGTAAAACTTTGTTGAGAAATCATCATAGTTGGTCAGGAGAATCTTTCCGTCACCAACGTAATGAACAATG
>ONHS01000056.1 GCA_900317715.1 uncultured Bacteroidales bacterium
GTCGGGTTGGTGATGACAGGACCACTGCTAACACCATTCACAGTGATGTCGTCCAAATCAACTCCATAACCATACGTAGCATAGCCTTCGAAAGCAAGTTGGTAGGTAGCAGAAGGATTCGGCAAAGCAATGGAATCAAAGGTCCAAGCAGTCAGAGAAGTGGTGTATTGTTCCAATTGAGTCCATTGAGCTGTAGGAGAGGTACGATAATAAACCGTCAACTGATCTTGGTCGGAAGTCCACGCGGGTTGAGCGTGCCAGAAGGTCACGTAAACATCCGTCATATTACTGAGGTCAAAAATCGGAGAGACCAACTTGGTCGTATAATCCGAAGTGGTGAAGAGGTAAGCATTGTAGCTACCACTATGAGCAGCATTGATAGCGGAACTGCTATGACCACCGTTTTGGAACTGCCAATCAAGAGAACCTGAGACATACTCTTGACTCCAACATGCAGGCATGCTGCCACCGGCCTCAAAGCCTTCCGTGTACGGGAATGTGGAGATCACATCACAGGTCGTTGTGGCTATCAGAGAAGCGCTCCATGGGCTGCTTTCAGCATTTGAACAAATAGCACGTACATAGAATTCATACGAAGTAGCAGTGCTCAAATTAGAAACCGTGAACGGGTTGGTGTTAGCCGTCACAACATTGGCGGTGGCAGCATCCGGATCGAAGCCGGGAGCACCGTAAGCAATCTCCCAAGAAGTAGCACCGAAGGATTCCCAAGTGAGGGCAATCGTCGATGTTGTGGCTGACATAGCCGCCAAATGAATCGGTTTAGGACAAGAAGGCATTTCTTCAAGAACAACATCGTCAACATAACAAGAAGTTGCAGTTCCTGAACAATAGTAGTATATTGCCACATAAGTACCCGTACCAGAATAGCTGGAGAGAGGAACTTCAAACGGCTCAAATTGAGTAGCTACTGTATGAGTAATGGTATCTACACCCACGAAGGTGGTCGCATCGTTAGGATCGGTCATCACACCTACAACAAAATGCGGAGGAGCGAGCGAGGTCGCTCTTGACACGAAGGAGAGTTGCAAGGTATTCACCGGGTTAACAGTAGGATCCACAGGAGGAAGCACGACCATATTGTCAGTAGCTGTAGAACAGTAGAAATACAGAGAAGCATTGCCACTGTTGTGATAAGAAGTGCTTATGTAAGGAGTGGTAGCGTTATAAGTACTATTGCGGCTCCAGCATTGCGGGAGTGTTCCAGAACCAGTAGTCTGATTGTCAAAATTCTGAGTATAAGGAATTGTAATGGCTCCACATTGTGTGGGGAACGACAACACACTACTTGCCAACTCTTCACCATCGCTACATATACCTAACACATAGAAATCATATTCAACACCTGCCATAAGGTTGGTCAGAGTATAAGTGTTTTGTGTAATATTGGGTATAGAATCGTAAGTATTGCTGGTTGACAGTTTGTAATAAAGAGTGAATTCAGGAGCATTGGAAGTCCAAGAAATAGTAGCGCTGGAGGTTGTGATATTGTCCACGCTCAACTGA
Source organism: uncultured Bacteroidales bacterium (assembly GCA_900317715.1). Classification (GTDB taxonomy): domain Bacteria; phylum Bacteroidota; class Bacteroidia; order Bacteroidales; family WCHB1-69; genus F23-D06. Next base: position 1,525 of record ONHS01000056.1, read on the forward strand.
CCGGGACGCGTACATGAGTGCAATGAAGATGAGTCAGCTCTGACGGAAATATTATCAATGATAGCGCCAGGAGCTGTACCACTAGTTGCATCGTTGTTCCAGTAGAACACCAAATAAGCTTCAGCACCAGGGGCAGGATTGAGCAATTTGCCTTCAATGTGCACAGTCTGATTTCCAGTAAGATTGAAAATGCAAGGATAAGTTGCAGACAAGCTACCCGTAGATTGAGCATCGTAAGGCAAGAAATTGAAGGCATACAAGGTAGAAGTGTAATTGCCAAGATGACCTTCGGTGAGACGAGAACTAAATGCACCGGAAGCAATAGTCTCGGTAGTAGGTATGAGAAGGACTTTGACATAGTCGTATGATGATTCACCACCCACATTCACATCGAAGCTGACACATACAGAATCTTCCATACCCATCGTGAACAGTTTCTGTGCATAGACACTAGATGCAGATGAAATTGCGTATGAGAAGGAGGTAGGGCTGTTGGACACAAAGAGCTTATTATCTGTGCCTGCGCCAGGACCGATACGCCATTTGTTCGTAGCACCGCCGCTCACCATCATCCAAGCTGCGTCAGAGCCTTCTTCAAAATCAGTTGCATACGGCAGATCCACAGCTACCATATCCGTATTCACCTCAACACTATTCAGAGCCCAGCCACTGATGTCATCAGGACCGCAAACGGATTGCACATAAAATTCATACTGTGTACCGCTTTCCAGACCCGTTATAGTATAAGGATTGTTTGTCACTTCGACCGTGGTACCTTGACCGTGAGCAAAGCCGCCAAGACCATATTCGATGTTCCAGCTCGTTGCACTGCCAACTTCTGTCCATTGCAAAGTCACACTACTAGCATCGTGATCGGAAACCGATAAACTTTCAGGACGAGGACAAGTGTTGGACACCAATGAAATGTCATCCAAGTTACCATAATTGTATCCAGAAGCAGGTTTCTTAGCCAACAACACGATACGGTTACCCGTTCCGGTGTAGCCCGCAAACTCAACACTCTTGAATGCATAAGAGGTGGAGGACATGGTAAGGGTGTCAATAGCCTCAAAGGTGGAGATATCCGTACCTTCTGTGATACCTACAATCAACTGGAAGGTATAAGAAGTGGAGTATGCTCTCATGAAGAACTCTAATGCGATATTCTCAAACGAGAGTGCAGAAAGATCGATTTCAGGCAAGAAAGCATACTGGTCTGAATACGTTGAACTGGTATAGGTGTAGAAAGCAAGGGAATAGTTTCCAGAATGAGCGTATGAAGAGCTATAATAGACATACGGATAAGCTGAATAGGATGTGCCCGTGTTGCGATAATCCCAACAATTCGGAACATTATTATTACCTGTAGAACTATTAGTCGTATGCGTATAGTTGTCGAAATCCATTGAATACGGCAGTGTTTCAAAAGGCGTACAAGCCGTGTAGAACGTGGTGGACATCACAACGCTGCTCTCACCGTTGCTGCAAGATGCTTTCACAAACACATCGTATTGAGTATTACTGGTAAGGTCGGTCAAGACCACAGAATCACTGTACACAGGTGTAAAATCAGCATCCTCCAGGATAGCCGGGTTGATCGTGCCAGCAAGAGCATAGACAATCATCCATTCGGTTTCGTCACCACCAGGAGTCCAAGATATGGTGGCTTCATTTGCCGTAATGTTCGTAGCTTCGAGGTTCTCCACATGCTGACATTGCGGGATAAAGTCAATCATGACGTCATCCACCCACATATAGGAAGTGATCCAACTCGGGATGCGGAACGCCACATAGCGACCGTCGCCGGTATAGTTGTTCGTTTTAACCTCGGCCATCTCCCAGTTGTTAATTTCACTAGGAGTGAAGCTGCCAAGCAATTGGAAGGTGGAATAATCGTTAGGATCGGTCATGATACCGACTTCAATAAAATAGCTTTCCGTGGATTTTCTAGCTTGGAAAGTAACCAACAGACTATCCATCTGCACGTCGTCTTCGAAACGAGGGGTAGCCGCATAGCAATATGTGGTAGAGGTACCATAGAAATAGAGTGAGTTCATGCCGCTCACCGACTGTGTGCTCACCACATAAGGATAGCTTGAGCTGTTGTTGGTGCCACGAGACCAGCAATTTACGAAATTAGCGTAGGTGGTACCTCCTGTAGTGTTCTCGAAATTCTCAGTGAAAGGAACAGAGACGTTTGCACAAGTAGTGGAAATGGTCATACTGACCCATTCGCTATATTCGCCGCCGCAGTCGGAACGCATCTCCACGAGGTATTCCGTGGAAGCTTCCAAATTGTCGATGGTATAAGGAGAAGCATTCACTGTGGTGGTATTCCAATCGGTCTCACCAGCAGCCTTGTAGCGCAATTCCCAAGCAGACTCGCTCAAACCAGGGATCCAGCTTAATGTGATACTCTCGTCATCAGCGGTTTGGTTATAAATGCTGGGAGCCGCACAGGTCACAGGAATCGTCTGTTCGCAAGTGAAGAACTTGACGGAAGGACGGTTGGAATATAATGTACCCGTTCCAGGAGCTGCAGGATCGTAATTCTGAGAGTCACTACGAGTATATAACACCGCATTCGTCTTGGTATGAGCACCAAAAATACAGGAAGAGCTGTTATAATCATTAGAATTATCATCCACAATGACTACCAAGTTATCGGTACCATTGTAACTGAAGAAGTTATCCAGTTCAAACACGTTCCAACCTTGTGAACAGTTGAGATCGCCATGATAAACAAGTTGTGCACTTGAAATAGGTGTCCAATCTGTCGTGCTAGAGAATGTACTGTCAGAACGATGAGCAAGATAGATATCCACATCCACTTTGTCTGTCATGGCTGTAGCATAATTGTATTTGAACGCCAAAGCCGTGATGACTGTAGGAGTGTGGGCAGGGTTGATTTCGTCAGCTGTGTAAATTTGCTGTGAATAGGTGTATTTGTAGAGGTTGTTCACGGGAACATAATAGGTCGTGACAGAATCGCCACCCACAATTGCAGTACCCACTGTGTCTGGGTCTTGACAAGCCATGTACACAGATGTACTGAAGGAAGTTGTCAAGGTATCGGCATTACCTTCCAAGCAGTTGGAATACAAGCGCACTTGATAGACGGTGCCTTGGGTCAATCCTGAAATCATAGCGGTAGTCTCGCCAGTGATGATAGGAGTCCAAGCTTCCATGTCTTCTTCCGTGTATTCCAAGGTGTAATCTTCCACAGCGACAGGAGCTGCAGTCCAAGAGACAATTGCAGACGTACCCGTGACATTGGAGACGGTCAAACCAGAAGGTGAAGAGCATGTAGCCACATCCAGTTTCACATCGTCAAGATATAAATAGTTGGCAGCGCCTTGCGGCATATAGAATACCAAATAAGAAGTTCCTTCCGTTTGTGCAGGCACAACGACCTGGAACTCGTACCATGTGCTGGCGTTAGCAAGATCGGTAGGATAGAAGGACTTCAACACAGTTAACGTGTTCATATTGTCCGGATCCGACATCACACCCACATCCAATCTACCGTATGAGCTGGAAGTCTTTAATAATTTGAACGTGAGAATATAATCTCCCTCACCTTGACTTAGATCAAGGCCTTGGCTTGCTGCCATACAGTAAGTGGTGGAAGAGGCGTAGAAATAGAGACTACTTGTGCCAGATGCGTGATTAGTGGTGCTCACGTACGGATATAGAGTAGCGGAATTTGTGCGACGCGTCCAACATCCAGGGAAGAAAGCTGCACCAGAACCGCCAATACCTTCGAAACCTTCTTCGTAAGGAAGTTCATCTACAGGCAGACACTTGGTTCTCACAGACAGAGGACCAGCCCATTCGGTGTAGTCAGAGCCACAAACACCGCGCACATATACCAGATAGTCGGTATTAGCCGTAAGATCATTCAATACCGTGTGAGTAAGCGGGGTGCTTTCAATCGTGGCCGTTTCCATAGCTGCGCCGGCAGGGCTCAGGACAGCCAATTCATATCCATTAGCAGGGTTCATCGCCGTCCAGCTGATGTTGGCACTGTTGTCAGAGATATTGGAAACCGTAAGGTTGGTAGGTTTGCTACAGCTAGGAACCTCTTTCAGCACCACATTGTCAATATATATGTAGTTAGTACCATCAGCAGGCACACGAATGGCAATATATTCGCCATTGCCAGTATAGTTATTGAAATAGACATCGAAATCCATCCAAGTGCTGACGGTAAAGTCGTCATGATAGAAGCTCTTTACGGTGGTGAAGGTTGTTTCGTCCATAGGATCGGTCATCACACCCACATCGAAACGACCGTAGGTATTCGTCGTACTGGTAATATAAGCTTTGAGAGAAAGCATCATCTCCGTGATATCCAAACTATTGACATCAATTTGCGGCAAAGCCACGTAAGACCAAGTAGCAGTTGCGCCATAGAAATACAACGAACCAATACCAGAAGCTCTTTGAGTGCTGCTGATATAAGGATAAGCTGTTGAGGTGTAGTTGGTACGATGTGTCATACATTCGGTATGCATACCAGAAGCAGGAGTTCCATACGTATCAAAATATTCCTCGTACGGAAGTGAAGTGATCATGTCGCAGTTCATGCCCAAATTATAAGACATCCATCTGGACTTTTCCGTTGAGCTACAGACGCTGCGAATATAGAAAGTATAAGGTTGGTTGGTCGCCACGTCTGTGAAGGTATATTCCATATCGTTCACAGTGATGGCAGACAAGTTAGGATCCCCGTAGAAAGGAATCAATGCCACCTCGTAAGTGCCGGCATTATTATCATCAGACCATGTCAAGGTGAAAACACCAGGGATGGAATCGTAAAAATGAGTAAGGGTCGGGGCTGGACAGCTGTGACCGGTGACATGGATATTGTCGATAGCCACAGGGGGATTATTACCAACAATGGCATTGTTCACCCAAGTGAAATAGAGACGCATTGTGTTGCCGCTCCAAGTGGAATCCAATACCAGATTCGTATGTTTCCATTCCGGAGTCAAACCGAGAGAGCCATTGCCATTCACTGTCAAATAAACACTGTTTGAAGGTGCTGAGACCGTTCCTGTTGTGTTGGGAGTGACCATAGCCGGTTCACGGCCAATATACAAGCGGAAGTAGTCCGTAGCTTGTTGACCCATCGCTTTCCAGTCGAATTCAATCGCATAGTTGTCGTAACCAGGGGTCAAATAGATATCACGCACTGCATAAACCACTGCTGCGCTGTCATAATAATAGGCATTGTGTTCACCATCGTTGGTAATCATCATCCCCGCGGTGCCGCCGATGCCATTTGCATCGCCCACCATCCAGTAGTTGGCAGCCTCGCCATTGTAGAATGTCCAATTGGCGTTCTCGGTAGCATCCTCAAAGTCGCAATTGTAAGGCAACGTGGCAGGATCAGCAGGCAAGGTCATGGAAGTGACGGTCTTGGTAACAGACGTAAGGCCGTTGGTACAGCCTGCTGTAACGCTAAAAGAGTAGAGCGTATTAGGGTTCAAACCATTAACCGTGTAAATGGTATCAGTCAAAGGGATAGTAATCACATTGTCAGTATCATCCACGGGATGATAAGAAAGGGTCCATGCATTTTGACTTTCATCTGAAATGAATGAAAGGGTGATGCTGCTCGTTGTATTTTGAGAAGCTGTGAGTGATTTCACCGCTCTGCAAAAATCTCCGCTTGGAGAAATGGTAAGTTGCAAGTTGGAACGATAGGAAGATTGGGTACCCGTATTTGTGCCCGGATGAGTCGCATAACTGGCATCTGAGTCGCTTTGACGATACAAACAAGTGTTCGAAACGGAAGTATAGTAGAATTTCAGAGTGCTGCAATATGCCGGCATCGTTTTACTGGTCACGATAACCAGATTTTCCGATCCGTCATAGGGGAACGGTGTATCCAATTGGAAAGTCAACCAACCTGTAGTGCTAGGGACAGCCATACTAGTGGTAGAATAGACCTCAGTGAGTTCCGACATCGGAAGCCAGCTAGAAGTGGTGGCGTTCACATCGTCAGAAGTAGTACCCAAATAAATCGTCAAGGTAGTGAACTCGTAGGAGCCACTAGAGGGAACTTCTGAGACATTGAAACTGAGTGAGGTGATGAAACCCGCTTCGTTGATTTCGGCTGCGGGATAAATCATCTGTACCCATGAGTTTTTGTAGAAATTGTCGAAAGGCGTGGTATAGGTCGTTGACGTTCCCGTGCCAATCGTAACGGTTGTCTCTTGCGAGAAACCACTTATGCCCATTGTCAGGAGCATAAAGCAAAAAAGTAGAAACTTTTTCATAACGTTAATATTTTAAGTTAGACATAAATTCCAAATTCAAAATTTTACGCAGTTTAAGCCATAAAAAATCAAGCCGTAAAAATAAACAATCATTTTTTTTGTCATCTTCTGTTACATGAAAACTTATCATTAGTTATCAACAATCGTTTGTTATTGTCTTTCAGAAAATTGTGCGCCAGCCGTCCTGTTTTTCATCTTCAGCACGACCTTTTTTTAACATATTTTCAGAGGAAAAAATGGAAAAAAGCAGGAAGGGAATGCCGCAAAAACAAAATTCCATGATGACAGAATTATCCAACAACCATCACAGCGGTGGCACCTTGTCTATGGCTGTACACTAGCCGCTATCAAGCCGTGCTCGGGACTTCCTCCTGTTATCATGAATTATGGATAAAAAAAGATAGAGCCGCCATATTATGACGACCCTACTCCACACCAATCGCGAAAAAACAGAGATAGTCAGAAGGTCTTTGGCTTTTTGGGCGAAGTCATCGTGAAAGTATCCTCTCCGCTGAGTTTCAGCACATAAAGACCACATCCCTGTGCGTATGTGTCAGCCCCGTCATCGTACTTGATGGCGGCAACGGCCACACGAAGTTCCTTGTCAGCGAAATCGGGGTACCACTCCTTACAATGTTTCATTTGGCTGAGAAAGTAGTCTATGTCATGCTTTCTGCAGCGGGTCTTCACCTCGACAATCACCGCCACGGAGGTGTCGCACAGCGCAACGTCAATCTCCATCGCATCCTGACCATCGACCTTGACCTTGTGGACACCCTCGTAAACACGGTCTATCTGTATGCCCTCTTTCTTAAAGAGCTTATATGCTGCCGGTTTACACAAAGCCTCCACCAGCCGACCCCACTGAGTGGTGAAGACATTCTTCATGTCTTTGATCGCCTTGTTGGTGTCGGCACTGATCTTGTCCAAACGTTCATTGGCGGCTTTCATTTCAGCCTGCCATTTCGCCTCGCGTTCCGCTTGTTCTTTGCGAAATCGTTCGTCCCGCTCATCAATGCGACGGCCGTTCTCTTTTACCGATTCCAGCAATGCCCCGAAGTCCGGGTATTGCGGTGTCATTGTTTCTGTTGTGTTCATAACCTACAAGTATTCGTTAGTACTAAAAAATTCAACGCCGCAAAAATACACTTTTTCCAACACTCTCCGTTGATTTATTTAAAATATTTTTTACGAAGCGTTATTTTACAATTAATTGTTAAAATTAACAATTACAAAGCTATTCATACAAAAAATTATCTTGGGTTATTTAGATTTGAGTAAATTTGCCGCGCTGAACCCCGGACAGATAAAAGACATGCAATTCACTGACAGACAGGAGAAATGGGGCTACACCTTAGCCAATGTCGGGCGGATGGAGCTGCAGGATTTGTCGCAGGAGGACGAGGTCTTCCGCAGCGTGTTCGAGGACAGCATGCACCAAAAGCTGACCAAAATGGAAAAGGAAGAGTACAAAAAGAGCGCCCTGGAATACGAGGACGTGCAGGCGGCCGTCCGTTACGCCCGCGAGCTGGGAATTGAGGAAGGCCGTGCGGAAGGTCTTGAGCAGGGACGCGAACAAGGACTTGAGCAAGGACGCAAGGAAGGTCTTGAGCAAGGTCGCGAACAGGGAATACAGCAGGGCGAAATTAACGCCAAGCGGCTCCTCGCCCGCAACATGCTCGCCGAAGGCCTGGAGCCGGCAACAGTGGCGAAAATCACGATCATCACGCGCACGCAACCTTCGGCATCAGCGACGCACAACAGTCAATGATAGCGTTAGCATATTCAAATCCAGCGTCACAGACTTTTTTGCCCCTGTTGCCGTCGTAACCCATCACAAGGTGCATGGTTTCGTAGCCGAGATTCAGAAACTTCAATAACTTTCCGTCGCGTTTAGCAACAGTTTCCTGATACTTTTTGATCGAGGGGCGGCCTTTGCCCTTGCGAACATTAAACACAGCGTCAAGGGCGATGAGGCAGCCCTTCCACAACGTGTCGCCCGCAATCCGGACATACTTCTTGTCCTTGTATGATTTCGTCTCGGGATCATACTTCGATCTCTGAATGATTTCTTCCGCATTGGCCACATACCTTCTGGCCTCTGCGATGGAATCCGTGTTTTGAGTATCCTCCATGGTTTTTCAAATTTGATGAATAATAAAAAATTTTCCGCCGCAAAGATACACTTTTTCCAATAATCCCCGATGATAAAATTAAAATATTTTTTACGAAGCGTTGTTTTACAATTAATTGTTAAAATTAACAATTACCATAAACCGGCGAGCCCCGCACCGCACAATGCACAAATCGGAGGCAAGTTGGCTTTGGCTCCTCGAAAACCATCCACGAACAATGCAGAAACGGACCAAAATAACGACCGGAAGCTTCCGAAGGGTGTCGCAAAACCGACTGAGGAACCATCAAATTGTGAATGTCTCACAATAGAAACACGATGAGAGAACACCCATATTCTGCATTCTTCTTTCCGGCAGCCCGCACACCTGACGGCGTGCGTACCGGCCGCCGAACCGCATTCGCTACCGATCCCCACAGCCCTAACGGACTGCCTTCCCGCAGCTTCCCGCAGCGGAAGATTTCGGTGCGGATGACTTGCGGACGGCTGTTGGCTGTTGGCTAACCGCCTAACCCAACAAACAACAAGCACCAAGGCCGCCCCGGAACGGAACGGCCTTGTTTGTTGACGGTGGCAAGGGAACCAATGGTAATAACGGTGGCAATGGAGTAAACGGGATTAATGGGATCAACGGGATTGATGAGGGCGTCGGGGGCGACGGTAGAGACAACGCATGCGTTGTCTCTACGTCATACGATCCCCCATCATAAAACGATCCCCCATCATCATCCAATTCCGGGTCACAACACGATTCCACATCATCATCCTTTCCCTTTCCAAGGTACGGCTACGCCGCGATATTTGCGTCACAACCCCGGTCTCCGGCCACTTGTTCTATCCTGACTTCGCCACATGCATCGGTAATACACTTGTAACAGTTTTATAGTAAATGATTTATGTATTTTACGCACCCCTTTTTGACGTACGCAATGACGAAATCAGAAAAAAGGCCGCCCCAAATGGAACGGCCCTTGCAAATATTTCTACACTTTATTATTTCAAACCTCAATAAAATCGAAGCTATATTTTATTGATGTGTATAAGTGCGAGTATGGTTATCATTATCTGTCTCAACATGCAAACTCGTATCAATGTTCACCGCACCGCAAGAATTATAGGATGCATCGGAACGATTCAAACCAATATAGTTATGAGCATCATTGCCTTTTGTGACTGTAAGAATATTTACAGTACTATCGATGGTAATCGTACCACAGATGCTACTATTGCTGCCACTATTCTTAGCTGTGCCAATTCCTGCTGCCTTCTCAACCCCAGTGGCGGTTACCGTTCCACCACTAATTCTGATGTTACCACATGTATTCGAAGCCCCATAAGCAAATCCAGATCCTATACCAGCACTAGACATTCCTCCTGTGGCTGTCACTGTTCCACCACTGATATTGATTGCGCCACATTCGTTCGAATGATCGTAGGACATTCCGGTACCAATACCAGCACCACAGTCCACCCCAATAGCTTCTACTGTTCCACCGCTAATACTAATATCACCACATGTAATTGAAGTATCAATAGCTAATCCAGTACCTATGCCGGCAGCCCATCGTCCACCTGTGGCTGTCACCATTCCACCACTTATATAAATGCTTCCACAAGATGATCCATATCCAGAACCAATGCCTGCGGCATATTTTCCTCCTGTGGCATTGATTGTACCACCCTTAACTATAATATTACCGCAGTCGATTCCAACACCACCGCCAATTCCAGCACCATTACCGTATGAACTCGCTTCCATAGAGCCTGCACCCTGAATAGTAAGCGTATTACCATGGGGCACAAAAACACCCGGATATGCTGCACCGAAACTTTCCACACTATTATTTCCTTCAAGGACGATGGTGGCGTCGCCCTCGCAGGTGATGCCAGCCCAATCATAAGCATTCTCATCGACGCGGTTGATGGTGACATCCCTAAGTATCACAGTGGCACCGTCGGCGATGGAAATCTTGTGAGGAGAGGAAAGAGTGTTGACCAAAGTGTCGCCGTTCTTAGCTACATAATCATATTGGATGGTGTCAAGAAGAATACGTTTGCCAGAAAATGTAGTTAAACTCATCTCGTTGCCGTAGGCTGTACCCTCACTGTTGGTAGCGTATGCCCGCACATAGTAGGTGGTACCAGGGATGAGGCCCGTGAGAGAACTGGTGAAACTGCCCGTACCATTTCCATCGGTGGTGTGGCTATCAGAAATGGTTGGGTTGTGCAAGGTGTTCCAACAGACACCTCTGCCGCTGACACTCGCACCGCCATCAGAGGTTACTTCGCCGCCTATCGTAGCGGAGGTAGTGGTGACGGCAGAGACGGTGCCCGTGGACACCTCTGGTTCAGAAAGGCTAGTTTCCCCCCCACTCTCTCCGTCGCGAACACAACGGACGGGCATACCTTGATCCACGTCATCAGCACTGATGGTGGGCTCATTATTATCGTAATACATGTACATACACTTAGCAATAGAAGGATTACTATGTTCATCATACATCTGCGTAGAGCCCCAGAAATAAGCATAAGTATTTACTCTGTCGGAATTACAACTGCCAAATTTGCCAGCAGGAAGTGCTGTGAACCCACTAACGTTACGGTCTGCATAGCCAATGCTGCCAGGAGCAGTGGCACTGTCTGAACTTGTCCAATCATTACCGTCGGCAAGCTTACCTGCTTGTCTAAAGACACTCGTGAGAGTATCCCAATCTTGATGGCTCGGCACGTGCCAACCAACAGGGCAGATACCCCTATGAGGTTCAGAATGAATGAAATCGAAATAATTGTCGTTACCACCGGCACTTTGGGTGTACACCTCCTTATAGTTAGTGGGATTGGCAGTGTCCATCGCCGCGCACCAGTTGTATAGCAAACCGTATCCCTTAGGAACATATTTGGTCGAATCTTCATAGGGCCAGTGTGCAACCTTGGAACCCTTGAAAGTATATGTATAATTAAATACTGGATATGTGCTACATTTGCCACTCTTATTCACCAAGTAGGTTCCTGTCTTGGGCGAGGTGGTGGTGCGCAGGTTTTCCCGCATCCAGCACAGAGTGCCGATCTGCACCGTGGCATATATGTTGCCTTCGTGGTCGGTGACTATGGGCGCTTCGGGACAGGACTTTGCATCCACCACGGGGGTGGTGAAGCTCACCTGATTACCATACGCTGTGCCCGCACTGTTGGTAGCGTAGGCACGGACATAATAGGTGGCACCGGCTGTAAGACCCGTGATGCTGCTGGTGAAACTACCCAAACCGCTGCCGTCGGTAGTGTGGCTGTCGCTAATGGTCGGGGGTTGCGAAGTGCTCCAGCACACGCCGCGAGCGGTGACAGCGTATGCACCAGCCTCGGTCACATTACCACCGCAATTGGCCGTGATAACAGGTGTAGCACCTGTAACACCGCTGATATTACTCACAGCACTTGTGGTCACCACGGGCAATGCCTCCGTGGTAGTGAAGCTCACTTGGTTACCATACGACGTATCCGCACTATTTATGGCATACGCCCGTACATAATATTTTGTGGTGGCATTGAGACCCGTGATATTGCTGGTAAAACTGCCCGTGCCGCTGCCATCGGTAGTGTGACTGTCCCTAACGGTCGGATTTTGCGAGGTGCTCCAGCAAACGCCGCGAGCGGTCACGGTGGCACCTCCGTCATCTGAGACGTAGCCGCCGCAGACAGCCGAGTTGCCAGTGACATCACTTACAATATCACCGGCTTCACCAACTTCAATATCGTCAATAAGCAGATTTGACTGTTGTTGACCGTTGTAATGAATGAAGGCCAGGCGAATGGTTTGGCCAGCATAAGAGCTCAGATCAACAGTAGCCTGATTATAATTATTGGAAGAGTGTTGACTAGGCACCAAATCGCTGAAGTCATCGACAGTTGAAGCACCAGCATTGCCAACTTTTACCAAGAAATTCTCATAATAATAGGGGGCTATACCGCTGTACCAGAAAGTCAGAACTGATGAAATACCTAAGGGAAGGGTGATATCTGGAGTAATCAGGTAATTGTCAGGGTACACTGGTCCGTTATCATCAAAAGAAGCTGACGCAGCACAAGCATTACCACTGTGGGGTATAGACGGAAATCGATACCAATTTTTACCATCGCCATCATTGTCAATGGTCGTCCAGGTGGATGGTAGTGTCGAACCCTCAAAACCTTCCGCCAATGCAAGGAACTTAGAACCAGTGTTTACCGTGGGAGGGAACTTTTGCACCGATATAATGAAAGTCACCTCTGCACCGTAGGCCGTATCCACGTCGTTGATGGCGTATGCTCGCACATAGTAGGTGGTGTCAGGATTAAGATTTCCAGTAACAGTAAACTCACCTATTCCCGGAACATCAGCGGCAATGTGGTCTCCATTGACCGTGGGCTGTGATGAGGTGCTCCAGCACACGCCACGCTCGGATACAGTCGCGCCACCATCGGAATCCACATTAGCTTCCATGTTGACCGTAGTACCACTTGTGTTGGTAATCTTTACAGCCGAAACAGTGGGCAAATAGGTATGCCCCGTTGCACAGTCGAGGACGCAACGCACCGACCGTCCAAACGTTTTGTCGGTGGCTGTTCTCTCCGCAATAGAGTCGTTGTAATAGAACTCTCTACAATAAACAGTGTGAATAGGATTATTGTTTTCCGTGGCCGAGAGGAAAATGGCGTGACCATTATTGCTATATCCTATTCCTGTAGTTCCAACAGCTCCACCACAATCCCATGTGCCAGCAGAAAGAATTGAGAACCCGGTCCTATTATTAGCATCGGTGTTGGTACCTATTCTGCACCCTACTGGTGAACTAGCAGGCCATCCTTCCTTAGAAACCATAGACTTGCCAATGCTTTTAGGATCGTTGCCACATACATTGGCTATGTCAGATGCAACGAAATCAGTCAGCTGAGTCCATTCGGCATCACTCGGCAGGTGCCATCCGTCGGGACATACACCCTGCACATTGCTCGGATTGGTTGCAGATGAAGAACTGTCGTTCATCGCTGCGTACCAGTTGTATAGATAGCCATAGGTAGTAAGGTTAGAATCCGGTTCGTAACAATATGGAGAATCAGTGCCAACTTTAGAGTGAGACAATTGAATTTCGGTTCCGTCAGCATAATGGGTGGTACGCAGGTTCTGTTTCATCCAGCACTGGCTGCCGAGCAGCAAAGTTTCGTATTCATTGTCATCGATGTCTATGAGCGTATCACCGCAAGTGAATGACGGCGTGGAGAATGTCATCACCTCACCGTATGCTGTATCCACCTCGTTGATGGCGAAGGCGCACACATAATATGGGGAACAGGGGACCAATCGTCTCAGGTCGCAAGTGAAGTCGCCCATGCCCGCGCCATTTATCACGGAATCCACACCGGCGGCTCCGAGCCTCGGAGTCGAGTTGGAGATGGAATACAAGACACCACGCCTCGTAGTGGGGATGCCTCCATCGGAATTCAGCTTGCCGTTAACTTTGGCCTCTGTGGCTTTGATAGTTTCCGTGGGGATGCTGACCGTGGTCACTTCTGGTTTAATCGGCTGAAGGATGGTGTCCTTCGTGAACGTACAGCCACGCTCACTGATTGCCGTAATGGTAATGGTATCGGCAACAGCATAGGTATGGGTGACGGAAGTGCCGCTGGAAGGAACAGGCAGACTGTCCGTATCCCACTGGATAGTTGCCGTGTTTACAACATCCGACAAAGTCACCTTCAAACCCTCAATGGCTATGGTGAAGGAAGGGACATCGTTATCCACAGTCACCGTGGTGGTGACCGTATCCGTCACGAAGGTGCTATCCGAGCGTGTGGCAATACAGACCACTACATATTGGCCTGCGGTTTCCACGTTGAGAATCAGTTTGGAGCCCGTCACATTGGAGGAATCCGTGCCGTTCACCTTCCAGGCAAGCGTGTAGTCGCTGCTGCTGCAGTTGTGGAAGGTGGCCGTGTAGGTCACGGATTTGGTGGAGCCGGCACAGACGGTATCTTTCTGCGGGCCAGACACAGTGAGGGCGGGTTGCAGCTTTTCAATCTCTTTGGCGAGGGAATCGTTCGCGCGCTCCAATCTATCCAGTCTGGCCAAAATGCTTATGATCAGGTCGCATTCAGCAAGGCTGTCGCAGGTCGGCACCTTTATATCAATAGTTTGACCTGTTGCCTGGTTTGCAGTGAAAGTTCCGACAGTGGTCCCGTTCTTCTGGATGGTGAGTGTCGCGTCGTTCACCGTAGTAATCTCAGGCTTGTTCTCAATCTTTGCCGGTCCCTCGGTTGCGTTCCAGTCCGCATTGACCTGAGCAGGAATAGTGATGCGCCCGTTCGTCTTTTGGTTGGCCGTG